>JAEYRT010000301.1 GCA_023435325.1 Pseudomonadota bacterium
GCAAGATGGTGAGCAAAACGATGGCCGAGATACCCACGCCCGTCAGATCGGCATACTTGGGGTTGGGGAGGGTGGGCACCACCGCAAAACCTGCAGGAACAGGAGGCAGCGACGAGCCGGGCGCACCCGCCATGGCTTGTGCTTCCGACAGCCATTTCAGGTGTTCGGGATTAGGCACAGAGGGAGCGGTCGGGCCAACGGGGTTGCCGAAAATCCAGTTGATGCCCACGCGCATCAGGCTGATGCCAATGACGGTGATGATGGTGCCGGTGACCACGGGCGGGAAAAAGCGCAGCAGGCGGCTAATGACGGGCGCAATCAGGATGGAGATCACCCCCGCGCCAATGACGGAACCGAAGATCAGACCTGCGCCTGCATGGCCACCAGTGGATTGCGCCATGGACACCATGGGGCCCACGGCGGCAAAGGTCACGCCCATCATCACGGGAAGCTTGATACCAAACCACTGCGTGCACCCCATGGCCTGAATCAGTGTGACCAAGCCGCAAACAAACAAGTCCGCCGAGATCAGCATGGCGACTTGCTCGGGGGGAAGGTTGAGTGCTCGGCCCACAATCAGGGGTACGGCAACCGCGCCGGCATACATCACCAGCACATGTTGCAGGCCAAGCGCAGTCACGCGCCCTAAAGGCAGTTTCTCATCGACAGGATGCACAGTTGTTTGCATAGGTCTTCCTTGGAGCCTTTTGTATGTTTGTCAGACAGCTTCCACTCGCTTGTGTACTGCTATCCATACAAAAAGTGTATACAAAACAGCTCGTTGTTCCCTCCCAGAAATTTCCCTGTTTTGGCGCATTTTTATAGGGGTTTGCCCCTTAAAAGTGCATGTTTGTGGGCAAAAGGCTTTTTGTGTTTTGCGAGGCAAAAAATCTTTTTGCACTATGAAATGTTCAAGGCTGAATCAACAAGCGTTGACTTGTATGCAAGCAAAAAACATACCTGTGAGAGTGTTGACCTTGTGCCGCAGCGTCCAACAAAAAGCCCCTGCGGCAAAGCCGGCAGGGGCAGTGAATTCAGATGCGGACAATGGAAGACTTTAGGCCGCCATTAAATCCACCAGGCTGCGAGCCACCACCTTGGTGGCCCGGCGCAGGTCTTCCAGCACCAGGCGCTCGTCCGAGCGCTTGGCGTGACTCTCCAGCACGGTGCGGGGGCCTGCACCATAGATCACGCCGGGAATGCCGCGTTCCACATACAGGCGCACGTCGGTGTACAGCGGGGTGCCAACCGCTGCGGGCTTTTCGCCAAACACGGCTTCGCCATGTTTCTGGATGGCATCGACCAAGGGCTTGTTGCCATCCAGCGGTGTCATGGCGTTGGCCAGCAACAGGCGCTTGATGTCCACACGCACGGCGTCTTCACCCTGGTAGCCACGCTGGGTATTGAAATCTTGCACGGCCTGGGCGATCACAGCGCGGATCGACGCTTCGACTTCCGCGGGGTTTTCTTCCGGGATCATGCGGCGGTCCAGCTTGAGCACCACCTTGCCGGGGATCACATTGGTATTGGTGCCGCCTTCGATGCGGCCAATGTTCAAGTAAGGGTGTTTGATGCCGGGTACCTTGGACAGCACTTGCTGGTATTTCACATTCTCGGCATAGAGCGCATTCATGATGGCGACGGCACCCTGCAACGCGTCCACACCAGTGTCAGGCACGGCGGCATGGGCCATCTTGCCGTGCACGGTCACTTCCATCTGCAAGCAGCCGTTGTGCGCAGTCACGACTTCGTAGCTGAAGCCGGCGGCCACCATCAAGTCAGGTTTGGTCAGACCTTGTTTGAGCAACCAGCCAGGGCCGAGTTCGCCGCCAAACTCTTCGTCGTAGGTGAAGTGCAGTTCGATATTGCCCTTGGTGGGCTTGGCCACAGCTTCCAATGCGCGCACGGCGAAGGTGAAGGTGGAAAAGTCGCTCTTGCTCACGGCAGCAGCGCGGCCGTAGAGCTTGCCGTCCTCAATCTCGGCGCCGTAGGGGTCCTTGCTCCAGCCTTCACCGGGGGGCACGACGTCACCGTGGGCATTCAGCGCAATGGTCTTGCCGCCGTCGCCCTGTGTGCCGTAGGGGCGGCGCACGATCAGGTTGGTGATGGACTCCATGCCGTAGTCCTTCACTTCTTGAGCGGGCACCACGTGCTTTTCGGCATCAAAACCAAATTCCTTGATCAGATCAGCGGTGCGCTCGGCATGGGGGGCGTTGTTGCCGGGTGGCGTATCTGTGGGCACTTGCACCAGCGATTGCAGAAACTGCACTTGCTCGTCAAAGTGGGCATCAATCCACGCATCCAGCGCGGCGTAGGTGGCTTGGCGGTCTTGGGTCATCGTTGTCTCTCGCGGTAATCGGTGGTTATTCAGAAGCCAGTTGCTGCAGCACATGGCTGAAGGCGTCGACGGCCAGTTGCATGTCGTCGCTGGTGGTGGCTTCGAGCGGGTTGTGGCTGATGCCGCTGTTCAGTCCACGCGTGAACAGCATGGCCTGCGGCATGATCTCGTGCAGCTTCATGGCGTCATGGCCTGCGCCGCTGGGCATGCGGAAGACCGGTACACCCAAAGCATCAACCGCCTTTTCCCAGCGGGCTTGCCACTCAGGGGCACTGGGTGCAGCAGCGGCTTGCATGGCCAGTTCCAGCTTGGTTTGCAGGCAGCGCCGCTGGGCAATCTCTTCGAGCTTGGTGAGCACGTCCTTGACCATGGCATCCCGCTGCGCATCGGTGGGCGCGCGCATGTCCATGCTGAACTGGCAGCGGCCAGGCACCACGTTGATGGAGCCATTGGGCACTTGCAGCATGCCGATGGTGGCCACGCTGTCGCCGTCTTGTGCGGCGCGCTGCTCCATATACAAGGCCAGTTCGGCCACGCCCAGGGCTGCATCACGGCGGCGGTTCATGGGTGTGGTGCCGGCGTGGCTGGCGGTGCCGATCATTTCGCAAACGTAGCGCACGCCGCCGTTGATCGACGTGACCACGCCCAGGGGAATGTCCATCTCGTTAAGCACAGGGCCTTGTTCGATGTGCACCTCGATAAAGCCCAGGTACTGCGCCGCGTCGCGCTGCAGTTTGGGAATGTCGTCGATGCACAGGCCGGCGTGCTGCATGGCTTCGCGCATGGTGATGCCATCGGCATCTTTTTGCTCCAGCCACTCGGGCTTGAAGTCGCCAATCAAGGCACCGGAGCCCAGAAAGGTGGCTTTGTAGCGCTGACCTTCCTCTTCGGCAAAACCGACCACTTCAATACCGAACGGCAGGCGCTTGCCCTGGCGGTGCAGCTCGCGCACGCAGGCCATGGGCACAAAAATGCCCAGACGCCCGTCGTACTTGCCGCCGTTGCGCACGGTGTCGTAGTGGCTGCCTGTGAGCAGATATTTGCCACCTTCTTGTGCAGGCTTGTAGCGGCCTACCACGTTGCCGACGGCATCGATTTCAACCTCGTCAAAACCGCAGTCACGCATCCAGTGGCTGATGCGTTGGGCGCAGGCGCGGTGGGCGTCGGTCAGGTACGTCACCGTGAGTTGGCCTTTTTCGGCATAGCCGGGTTCGCTGTGCTGGGCCAGTTTTTCCTGCCAGTCCCACACATCATGGCCCAGTGCGGGTTCATAGCCAAACTTGTCGTTCAGGCGAATCTCGGCAATGCGGTGGATATTGCGGATCGCCTCTGCACGCTCAAAGTCAGGGTGGTTGTTCAGGCGGCGCGCAAAGGTGGCAATGATTTCTTGCTTGGACAAGCCCGTACCGCGTGGCCCGCGCACAGCCAGAATGAACGGAAAGCCAAAGCGGGCGTTGTAGTCGGCATTGAGTTGCTGAATCTGCGCAAACTCTTCGGGTGTGCAGTTGGTCAGACCGGCCTTGTTTTGCTCATTCGTCGATTCGGCCGTCAGCGTATTGCTCACCATGGCCTTGCCTGCCAGCTCGGGGTGGGCACGGATCAGATCGAGCTGGGGCTGTACACCCGCTTGCTCCAGCACCTGCACCATGGCGTACTTGAGGTGGGCCAGCGACCTGAAAGGGCGCTGCGCCAGCGCAGCTTCGGCAATCCATGGCGAGTGTTCATACAGGCCGTCGAGCAGCTGAACAGCCGTGGCGGCGTCGGCAGCGTTGAGTTGTTCCAAGGTCAGGGCCATGGTGCTTCCTATCTAAAAAAGAGCTGTCAGCGCATGTGCAGCATGCGCTGGAGGCTGATTTCAATCACAAAGCTGGAGCTGGAAAACGCTGTGCCCAGTGGCGCGCAATATCAATGCGGCGTGCCACCCAGACGTTGTCGTGCTGCTGGATGTGATCCAAAAAGCGCTGCAACGCGGTGATGCGGCCGGGGCGGCCCAGCAGGCGGCAGTGCATGCCAATGCTCATCATCTTGGGCGCGTTGTCGCCGTCCTCGGCGCCTTCGGCGTAGAGCACGTCGAACGTGTCCTTCATGTACTGGAAGAAGGGATCGGCGTGCGAGTAGCCTTGTGGCAGGGCAAAACGCATGTCGTTCACATCCAGGGTGTAAGGCACGATCAGTTGCTGGTGCTGGCTGCCGTCGGTTTTCTTCACAGTCATCCAGAACGGCAGATCGTCGCCGTAGTAGTCGCTGTCGTAAGTGAAGCGGCCGTCATCGGCCACAAGGCGGTGCGTGTTCGGGCTGTCGCGGCCGGTGTACCAGCCCAGGCCGTGGTCACCGTCGTGGCCATAGAGCTCGCCAAAAATCTCCATGCATTGCGCCATGTGGGCGCGTTCCACTGCTTCGGGCACACCTTGGTAGTGGATCCATTTCAGGCCGTGGCAGGCCACTTCGTGCCCGAGTTCGTCAAATGCCTGCGCCAGTTCGCGGTGCTTTTGCAAAGCGGTGGCCACGCCAAACACCGTCAGGGGCAGGCCGCGCTTTTCAAACTCGCGCAGGATGCGCCAGACACCCGCACGCGAGCCGTATTCGTAGATGCCTTCCATGCTCATGTGGCGCTCGGGATAGGCGGCCGGGTTGAACATTTCAGACAGGAACTGCTCGCTGGCCGCATCGCCGTGCAGCACGCAGTTCTCGCCACCTTCCTCGTAATTCAGTACGAACTGCACGGCCACGCGCGCCTGACCCGGCCACTGCGGGTGGGGTGTTTGGCGGCCGTAGCCAATCAGGTCACGGGGGTAAGGGGCGCAGGCGTTATAGGTCATGGTGTCAACGAATCGAGGCAAAGAAAAACTCACAAAGTGACGCTGGACAGCGCCATCGACAAATCATTGGTGGGCATGTCGCGGTCAAAGGTCAGGCCTTGCTCGACATGTTCCAGGTGCTCCTGCATCAGGCGCACGGCCAGCGCTTCATCCCTGGCGGCCAAGGCGGCGACGATGGCTTCGTGTTCTTCGTGCGAGTGTTCGGCGGCACTGGCGCTTTGGTACATCAGCGTGATGAGGGCACAGCGCGAGATCAGATCACCCAGGATTTGCGCCAGCACATGGTTGTCCATGAGCTCGGCCATGACCACGTGGAAATCGCCCAGCAATTCGGTGCGCTGACCCACGTCGTTGCGGTCCATGGCTTTTTTCTCGGCGGCGATGTGGTTCTTGAGCGCCTTGAGCTGCTTGGGCGTGACCTGGCGCACAAAGGCGCGGGTCATCTCGGCCTCCAGCATGCGGCGCACGGCAAAGACCTGGCGTGCCTCGTCGGCCGAAGGGGTGGCCACAAAAGCCCCGCGGGCAGGTGCCAGCGTCACCAACCGGTTTTGTGACAGCTGGAACAAAGCTTGCCTGACCAAGGTGCGCGAGACGCCAAAGTGATCGGCCAGCTTTTGCTCGGCCAGCTTGGTGCCGGGCAGCAGCTTGTGCTCAACAATGGCGCGTGTCAAAGCTTCGGCAATGGCGCTGGTGGAGGATGTTTCCATAGGGATCATCATAGATGCGTTTGAGCAAAAATTGTATACACTTTTGGTAAACAAGCGGTTGCGAGGCAGCTGCACAAATTAAGGAGTTACCCCATGGGCTTGAGTACCCACGTTCTGGACACCATGCACGGCTGCCCTGCAGCAGGCATGGAAGTAAAGCTGTTTGCCACAGAGGGCGACAAGGCCACGCTCATCAAGAGCCTGACCCTGAACCACGACGGTCGCACCGATGCCCCTTTGTTCGACAACAACAGCCTGCAAACTGGCACCTATCGCCTGTCTTTCGATGTGTCAGGCTACTTCAAAGCAAAAGGCGTGCAACTTCCCGAGCCGAACTTTCTGAATGTGGTCCATCTGGATTTTGGCGTTGCGCATGCAGATCAGCACTACCACGTGCCATTGCTGGTCAGCCCGTGGAGTTATTCCACCTATCGTGGTTCCTGAAGCATCAGCTTCAATAAAAAAGAGAGCTGCTAACGCTTGCCCTTATTGGTTTTCAAATATGAAAGATATTGAAAACCATAGCCAGCAAGCGTCAGTAGCTCTTTTTTTAAAATGAATTGCGGGAGCACCTATCGGGTGTCGCGCTGTCCTTCGGTCAGCGTGTCGAGCTGGAAATGACCTGATCGGTCCCACAGCCAGGTATCGGTGTAGGTCACATAACCTAGCTTGCTGGCGACCGGAAATGGTGCAGCAGCGCGCACCGTGCGCTCAATTTCCCTGATCACTTCTGGTGCATGCCGTGGCGCACGCATCCAGTGCAGGCTGCGTACTTCTCCTCGCCGTCCCAGATTGACTTCCAGCACCCCTACGGCATACAGCATGGGGGGCAACTGGCCTTTGTAAATGCGCTGCTGGTTGAGGCGGTACAGGTGCTGCGCTGCATCCTGGCGATAGGCACGCGCGCTGCTTGCGCTCGAAGCTGGGCTGCGTCCCTCTCCGGCAGCGCCCACAGGAGGCTGGGAGGGGGCCACGCCACAGGCCGCCAGCAATGTGGCAATGGCCGCAGCAACACTACCCCAGAGCCAATGGCGCTTAGGATGTGCACAAGAGGAAGAGTGGGGCTGTTCGGACATGCCGCAAGCTTACCGCCATCCGCAGCGCAGCAGAAGTGGCAGGACTTGTGCTTGCTGTCGAACCAATGCTAGGCAGATAGCGCACGAATGGCGTGGATTGCACGAAAGGGTGACTGGTGAACGATTGGGAACGTCTGCGCGCTGCGCTGGCACAAGCGGCGGTATGTTTGGTGGAAGTGGTGGGTACACGCGGATCTGCACCGCGTGGCGTTGGCGCTTGGATGGCCGTGCAGGCAGATGGCAGCTTGATCGGCACCATTGGAGGCGGCCATCTGGAGTGGGAAGCCATGCGTCTGGCCTGCGAATGGTTGCAGCAAGGCCCGCAGCCCCAGGCGTGCACCCATCGTTTGGCTTTGGGGCCGTCTTTGGGTCAATGCTGTGGCGGCGCGGTTGATATCCGCCTGAGCCTTCTGACGGCAGACAATGCCGACACGGTGCAGCAGCGTCTGCAACCGCCATGTACCCCCGTGGCCTTGTTTGGTGCAGGGCACGTAGGCCATGCGCTGGTGCGCGTGCTGCAGCCCTTGCCGTTTGCCGTGCAGTGGGTGGATAGCCGCGAGGATATGTTTCCTGCAGCGGCCCTGCCCCAGGTGCAGTACGAACATTCCGACCCCGTGCACGATGCCGTGCGCGATCTGCTGCCCCAGTCGCTGGTATTGGTCATGAGCTTCAGCCATGCGGAAGATTTGGACATCGTTTGTGCCTGCCTGCGGCGCCAGCGCGAGCAGGGCGACTTGCCTTTTGTGGGCTTGATCGGCAGCGCCACCAAATGGGCCGTTTTTCAGAAACGCTTGACCGAGCGCGGTTTTGCCCCCGAGGAAATTGCCCATATCACCTGTCCCATCGGCATTTCCGGCGTTCCCGGCAAGGAGCCGGAAGTCATCGCCATCGCCGTAGCGGCACAGTTATTGCAGGAAAGAGCCAGGCAGCTTTCATCGGTCTGACGTCTGTTGGTACTTCTCCTAGGGCGCAGCTGTTTTTGCACTTTTGACGACAAAAATTGCATACACTTTGATGAAAGACAGGTCGCAGCGGTGCCCATGGTCGGTTGACAAAACCAGGTGCGCGGCCCATGTTTCTGCTCAGAGCGCCCGCAGTGGTGAGCAGGTTGATCATCCAGGGCAGCCCTTGTGCTGCCGGAGTTGAGTGCTATGGAAAGCTATATCCTCGACTGGGCCAACCTGCTGTTGCGGTGGCTGCACGTCATTACCGCCATCGCTTGGGTGGGCTCGTCGTTTTACTTTGTGTTCCTCGACAGCAGCCTCACACCGCCGGTCGATGAAGACCTCAAAAAACAAGGCGTCAGTGGTGAGCTGTGGGCCTTGCACGGCGGCGGTTTCTACCACCCCGTCAAGTTTGCCGGCGCCCCCCCGAAACTGCCTGAACATACGCACTGGTTCTATTGGGAAAGTTACACCACGTGGCTCTCGGGTTTTGCCCTGCTAACGGTGTCCTACCTGTGGAATGCCAACATCTATCTGGTCAACCCCGCCAATCCCATCATGTCCAGTGGCATGGCGATTGCCGTGGCGCTGTCCTTCCTCGTGGTGTTCTGGCTGCTGTACAACGGCATTTGCCGCATCTTTGGTGAAAAAGAAGGCGGCGATGGCATCGTCGGTGCCTTGGTTCTGGTGCTGGTGTGTATCGCCTCCTATCTGGCGTGCATACTGTTCCCCGGCCAGGCGGCCTTCCTGTTGATTGGTGCCATGCTGGCCACGTCCATGAGCGCCAATGTGTTCTTCTGGATCATCCCCGGCCAGCGCAAGATGGTGGCTTCCATCAAGGCTGGCGAGCCCGTTGACCCCATCCACGGCAAGCGCGGCAAGCAGCGCAGCGTGCACAACACCTATTTCACATTGCCCGTGCTGTTTGCCATGCTGTCCAACCACTATGGCTGGTTGCATTCGCATGAGCTCAACTGGGTGGTCTTGATCTTGATGATGTTTGCTGGTGCAGCCATTCGCCAGTTCTTCGTGATGCGCCACGGCTATAAGCTGGGTCGCAACCCGCACCCCTGGAAATATGCGGCAGTTGGCGTTGTGGTACTGCTGGGAGTGATGGCCTGGCTCAAGCCTGTGCCGCCAGCCGCAACGCCTGCCAACCCAGCCATCATTGCGCCCGTGGGCCAATCTGTGATGCAGGGTGACGAGAGCGCTGCTGCACCCGCTGCGCCTGCTGCAGCCACCGCCAATGCTTCCGCACCGGTGGGCAGCTATGACAAGCTGCATGCCGTGATGCAGCAGCACTGTGTGGTCTGCCACAGCGCGCAAACCATTGCGCAAAAGAATGTGAAGTTCGACACGGCTGAAGAAATCAAGCAGCATGCCCAAAGCATCTACCAGCAAGTGGTGCTGCTGCGCAAAATGCCGTTTGGCAACCCTGGTGCGCTGACAGCTGAAGAGCGTGAAGCATTCAAAGCCTGGTTTGAAAGCGGCGCCCCTGTACAGTGAAACCACGGTGGTTTCAGCCCCTTTCACGACCGCAGCTTTGGCTGCGGTTTTTTATTGCTCCGAACACATGCAGGTAGGCAATGGCTTCGCTCGAAGACCGCATCCAGCAAGGCTGAACAGGCCGTGGCAGACCAAAAATATTGATGTGGCTCAACACTCCCATGAGGGGGCTCAGGCACAGTTGCCCATCATGTTCCACATCCCCTCATTTGATCCCATGGCCCAGGCAGAGGTGGTTTCCGCCGGTCAGCTGCTGCGTCAACGTGGCACGCGCCCCGACTCTGTTCTGTATCTTGACAGCGGTTGCGTCGTCCTGGGCGTACGAGACGAAAGTCAAATGCGTCACCAGCTGGGAATCGTGGAAGGTCCTGCGTGGCTGGATGCTGCTTTCGCACTGACCGGCCAACCCTGCGGCGTGGACATGGTCACAGACTCGCGTGTGCGCCTACGCCGTATTCCACTGAGCACTTTCCACAGCAGCGTCGAGGCCTTGCCAGAAAGCGTGGCCACGCTGGTGCGGGACATGGCCCAGGGTTACTGCCAGCAAACGGAAACGGCTGTCAGCCGGCTGGCGCAGGACGCAGAGGCGCGTTGTGCCCAATGGCTGCTGCGTCATGCCCAGCATGATGACAATGGCACCATGCGCGTAACGCTGAACCAGCGCAAACGCACAATTGCCGCCCAGCTGGGCATCGCTCCTGAAACCTTCTCGCGCGTGCTGCGTCATTTGCGCGAACACGGCTTGATTGCAGGTACGGGCAATGTGCTGAATCTGCTGCAACCCAGTGCACTGCAAAACGTAGCGCGCATTTAGTCGAAGTTTTCGCAAGTTCCACAAGCATCAAGAGGCCGTAGGCCTCTTTTGCGTTGTCCCCTCGCTTTTTGCGATGTAAGTACTAGTCTGGCAAGGATTCCACCCATAGCAAAAGCTTGATTGCCCCCCTAAATTGGGGCTGTGCATCGCGACATCCCAGCCTCCAGTGTCGATTCTTCAGAGCAGTCTCCCAGGCTTTTCAGCATGGGGCGGATGCTGGCTGTGCTTGCGCTGCTGCTGGTGCTGTCTTCCATGCTGACGGCCTTCTTCTGGACGCGTATGGCGGATGCGCATGCGCAGGAACGTTTGGTGGCACAGCAGAATCTGGAAGCGGATCTGTGGGCACGCATGCTGACGGCGCGCATGGAAGCACATCAGCGCTTGCTGGATTCCATTGCACAGGGCATGCACAGCAGCTTGCTGGACAAACCAGCCGTGCTGGACGCCTTGATGCAGCAGGAAGGTTCCATGCTGCGTCTGTTTGAAAGCCTGCACGTGGCATTGCCTTCTGGAGAAATCAGCCACCATGGAGCACTGGGGGCTGTGGTGGACATCGACACCTCGGGCACAACCAGTTTGCGTCGCACCATGACGGAGGGCAAACCCAGCGTCACCTATTTGAACCTGGTGGGCGATATCCAGCATCTTTCGGTACTGCTGAGCGTGCCCATACGGCAGCTTGATGGAAGTGTGGCGGGAGCCCTGGGAGCCAAGGTCAAACTGCCCATTGCGGCACTCATGCCGAAAATGGGGGAGGAAAAAGACAAGGTGCAGTATGCGTTGCTCGACAGTGAGGGCACGGTGTTGGCGCATTCCTTGATGCTGCAGCAAAAAATGACGGCAGAGGAGTTGTTTGGCACGCATATGACGCAGTGGAGTGCGCTCTCACAGCCTTCGACGGCCAATGCGGATACCCAGGTCTGGGGTGACACCCTGGCAAGCCGTGTTGGCCTGCCACTGCCGCAATGGCAAGCCGTGATTTTGCGTGATCTCTCTGCGGAAAGTGTCTGGCAACGTGGAGTGCCGCTCATGCTCTGGTTGTCCTGGCTGCTGTCTGCAGGGGTGCTTTTGGCGCTCGGTACGGCAGCATTGCGCATGCGCCACCCTGATTCACGAATGCCGGAGGAGGCACCCAGGGCTGTCGACGCGGAGGAGGAGCACCTGCCGGACTGGAAGTGGCTGGATGCGGCATGGGGCGCAGTGCCTGTGGCCATGATGGTGGAGCAGTGCGGGCAGATACGCACCATGACACCGCAAGCGCGTGTGCTGCTGGGCTACTTTCAGCATGATGCCGAGCAGGTGCTGTCGCTGGAGTTGGTGCTGGACACCGTGCAGGAACAGGCAGCCGTGCGCAATGCACTGACGAATTTCGGCAGCTATGAAGGGGTGCTGCAGCTGCGCAAGAAAGATGGGGATGCGCTGAGTGTGCAAGCTGTGGTCCGGGCATGCAACCACCACACAGACTTCACCGTGTGGCGTCTGCAGCTTCCGTGGCAGTCTCGGGCAGACATGCCTTTGCCAGATAAAGAGCATGCCTGGCATGACAGCCTCACGGGGCTGCCCAACCGCGATGCTTTTATGTGGGGGCTGCAATCCTGGGTGTCGGACAGCATGCAGGCACCCACGGAAGCTGTGTCTGCCCATGTGTCCATGCCTACGCAGGGATGTGTGTTGTTCGCGGACATTGACCACCTGGGCATGATGAATGAAACCGCCACCCGGGAGATGGGCAACCGGCTGCTGCGCCATGTGGGCCGATTGATGGCAGATCACACCCAGCCCCTGGGGCAAATGGCCCGTCTGGGAGGGGATGAGTTTGCCGTGCTGCTGCCCGGCGTGAGTCTGGCCCACGCCCAGACGGTTGCCCAGTCCTTGTGCGATGCCGTGTGGGGCTGGCAGCCGCATTGGAGTGGTGAGCGGCACTGGGTCAGCATCAGCATCGGCGTGGTGGCCATGGACGCGCAGCGCCACACCCCACAGCAGGCATTGCGCGCCGCAGACATGGCCTGCTATGAGGCCAAACGCCGTGGGCGTTGCCAAGTGGCGGTAGGGCAAATTTCCGCACAACCTGCCTTGCAGGCGTAAGGTCTGTTGCAGCGGCTTAACGCTGCAAGGCAGCCAGGATGTGTTCGGCCGTGGCGGGCGCTTGCAACTGCACCACGCCATGTTTGCCTTGCTTGTCGTGTGCGCAGGCAATGGCGTGGCGCAGCGCTTCATAGACGCTGATGGCCAGCATGAACGGTGGTTCGCCCACGGCCTTGCTGCCGCCCACGTTATCCTCGCGATTGGGTTCCTGGTACAGCTGCACCTTGAAGTGCTCGGGAATATCGCCCGTGGCCGGAATTTTGTAGGTGCTTGGCGCATGGGTGGTCAGCGCCCCTTTGTCATTCCAGACCAACTGTTCGGTAGTCAGCCAGCCCATGCCTTGTACGAAGCCGCCTTCGACCTGGCCAATGTCAATGGCTGGGTTGATGCTTTTGCCGGCGTCGTACAGCACATCAATGGCCAGCACCTTGGATTCGCCCGTGAGCGTATCGATGGCTACTTCCGTGCAGGCCACGCCATAGGCAAAGTAGTAAAACGGGCGTCCGGTGAGTGTGGTCTTGTCGTAGTGGATTTTTGGGGTGCGGTAGAAACCATCGCTCCACAGCTGGATGCGGTTGGCATAGGCTTCCTTGACCACGGTGTCGAATGGGCGTGAACCGCGGGGCGTGTGAATGCTGCCTCCCGAGAAGGTCACCGCGCCCGCGCCGCAGCCATCCAAACCAGCGACGAACGCGGCCAGATTTTCGCGCACAGTGCGTGCAGCGTATTGCGCTGCGCGGCCATTCAGGTCGGTGCCACTGCTGGCGGCCGTGGCGCTGGCATTGGGCACTTTGCTGGTGTCGCTGGCGGTGACTTGCACTTTGGACAGTGGCACGCCCAGTTCATCGGCCACGATTTGCGCCACCTTGGTGTTCAGGCCCTGCCCCATCTCCGTGCCGCCGTGGTTTACCTGCACCGAGCCATCCGTGTAGACATGTACCAGCGCGCCGGCCTGGTTGAACAGGGTGGCTGTGAAACTGATGCCGAACTTCACGGGGGTGATGGCGATGCCGCGCTGGAGCACATCGTTTTGCTTATTCCAGGCCAAAATGGCCGCCAAGCGGCTTTGGTACTGCGCTGACTGCTGCAGTTTTTGTGTCATGGGGTGCAGGATGTTGTCCTCCACCGTCATTTGGTAATGCGTGACTGCGCGGGGGGATGCGGCGTCGGCAGCGTAGTAATTGCGCTGTCTCACTTCTAGCGGGTCCAGCCCCAGTGTGCGCGCAATATCGCCCATGATGGTCTCGATGACGATCACGCCTTGGGGGCCGCCAAAGCCGCGGAAGGCCGTGTGGCTTTGCGTGTTGAGCTTGCAGCGGTACGAGGTGATGCTGACATCCGAGAGGAAATAGGCGTTGTCCGCATGGAAGATGGCGCGGTCGGCCACAGGGCCGGACAGGTCGGCGCTGAAGCCGCAGTGCGCCGCCATCTCCAGCTTCAGACCCGTGATCACGCCCTGCTCGTCAAAGCCCACATCCCACTGGTAATCGAAAGGATGGCGTTTGCCGGTGACCATGAAATCGTCATCACGGTCCAGGCGCAGCTTGATCGGACAGCCGAACTTGCGTGCTGCCAAGGCCGACCATACGGCCAGGTGACCGGCCTGGGTTTCCTTGCCGCCAAAACCGCCACCCATGCGGCGGCACTGTACCGTGACAGCATGCGCGCCAATGCCTAAGGCGTGCGCAACCCACTCCTGCACCTCGCCCGGGTGCTGGGTGCTGGAGTGCACGATCCACTGGTTTTGCTCGGCCGGAATCACGTAGGCAATCTGGCCTTCCAGGTAAAAGTGTTCTTGGCCGCCTACCTCCATGCTGCCTTGCAGGCGATGTGCAGCGCGTGCCAGACCGGCATCGGCGTCGCCACGCTTGACGTGCACGGGTGGCAGTACAAAGCTTTGCTGGGCAATGGCAGTTGCGGTGTCGAGGATGGCGGGCAGGGGGCTGATGTCTAGCTGCACCTTGCGCGCGGCGCGGCGGGCGGCCATCACGCTGTCGGCCACGACCAGGCCGATCACTTGACCGATGTGCCAGACCTTGTCGAGCGCAAAAATCGGCTCGTCATGACCAAACGCGGCCAGGATGGGGTCGCCCGGAATGTCCGCCGCCAGTACCACGCCGTGCACGCCGGGCATGGCCAGCGCTTGGCTGCTGTCCACGCTATGCAGTGTGCCATGGGCCACGGTGGAGAGAATGGGCGCAGCGTACAGCGTGCCGCGCAGTTCGGGAAGATCGTCCAGATAAGGGGCCACGCCCAGCACCTGTGCGCGTGCACTTTCGTGGATGTTGGACTGGCCCACCACGCCGCTGGTGCTGGTGTTGAGTTGGGGAACGGGTGCGTTCATACGCTCACCTCCACGCGAATGTCTTGCAAAGTGACGCTGGTCTGACCTTGGCTCTCCAGCCAGAAGCGCCGCATCAGGCTGCCCAGCAGTTGTTTGCGATAGTCACCACTGGCTCGCATGTCCGAGATCGGATGGAACTCGGTCTGCAAAGCGGCGGCGGCTGCCTGTGCGGTGGCCTCGTTCCAGGGCTGGCCCATCAAGGCTGCTTCGGCCTGTCGTGCGCGTGCCGGTGTGGCTGCCACGCCGCCAGCGCCGATGCTGGCATGGGTGACCGTGCCGTTTTCCACCTGGATGTTGATCACCAGGCACACGGCGGAAATATCGTCGTCCTGGCGTTTGCTGATTTTGTAAGCACGCAGATGCTGGGCTGCCTTGTCCCGCGGCGGCAACGGAATGTCGATGCGTGTGAGCAGCTCGTCCTGGGCGATCACATTTTGGCGGTAGCCAGTGTAGAGATTTTCCAGGGGCAGGCTGCGCTCCCCGCGCACACTGGCCAGCACCACCTGGGCATTCAATGCAATCACCAGCGGCATGGAGTCGCCAATCGGCGAACCATTGGCCACATTGCCGCCCAGCGTGCCACTGTTGCGCACCGGCAGGCCCGCAAAGCGCGCGGCGAATGTATGCAATTGCGGCCACCGGGCCTGGAGCGCAGCAAAAGCCTCTTCCAAAGTGACAGCAGCACCTATGCGCAAATGGCCGTCGGCGGAAGCGATGACTTGCAGTTCCTGGGCTGCGGTGACATCGATCACCATGTCAAAGCGCTGGTGGTGTTTGGTGACCCACAAACCCACATCGGTGCAACCAGCCACCACTTGGGCCTGCGGATGTTCAGCACGAATTTGTAGCAGCTCACGCAGACTGGTAGGGCGTTTGTAATTACTTTCTATTTGAACTTGGCTCCTGGACTGCGCAAGCAGCTCTAGTTTTGTAACTACAGAAGGTGCATCCACGGTGGCTGGTGGCAGGTTGGCCATATGCTGCGTGGCCTCCAGAATCGGCCGATAGCCCGTGCAGCGGCACAGATTGCCCGACAGCGCCTCCTGCGCGCCTTGGCGATCCAACTGTGCGCCGCGGTCGTGGTTTTGGTAGATGCCGAACATGCTCATCACAAAACCGGGGGTGCAGAAACCGCATTGCGTGCCATGGCACTGCACCATGGCTTCCTGCACGGGGTGCAGCTCCTTTCCAGCAGGCAACTGGATGTCAGGGTCCTGGGTCAGATCCTCCACCGTCCACAAGGCCATGCCGTCAATCGAATGGGCCAAGCGAATGCAGCTGTTGATCGCCTTGTAGCGCAGGGTGGGCTGCCCCTGGGCATCCAGCACGCGCTCGCCCAGCACCACCGTACAGGCGCCGCAGTCGCCCTCGCCACATCCTTCCTTGGTGCCGGTGCAATGCAAATCCTCGCGCAGCACTTCCAGCAGGGTGCGATCAGGAGGAACGTCGTGCAGCGTCACGGGTTGACCGCGGCGCAGAAAGTGAATGGGGCGTGAGGACATAGTCTTGCGTTCTTGCGGTTTATTGGCCATTAAGCCATTCCAACTTTGCATTGGCATATAGACTTCCGTATGCAGTTCATGCGTTTACAGTAATAAAGTCGTCTGCCATGTAGGAGGCGGCCTATATGCTGCAATCTGTATACAGGTTCTGTAAGCAATTTCCGTGCAAGGCTATTCAGGTGTTTGAATCTCCTTGCGATTGTTAAACTCCGTGACCTTCTTTTTGGATCTTTTGTCGCAATATGAGCTTTTCCGACTTCTTGCGACGCGCCAAAAGTTCCCTCAAGTTCTGGTCTGCATCTGCTCAGCCTGAACCCGATCTCCCCGAGTTTCATATCGACGAAGTTTCCGAGCGAGTGGCCAAGCTCCAGGCGCCTCAAGTCAAAGAGCCTGCGCATTTCCACTCCCTCGTCAAACTGGCGCCCATTCCCGTGCCGCGCGAGGTGCGCTGGGAAAGCCAAGCGATATATCTGGGGGCCTGGGCGGGTACGGCGGCACTGGCTTGGGGGGGCTTTCAAGTGCCCACAGACTGGTTGCTGTGGTACGGGGCTGCGTCCGTTCTGATCTTCGCCATGCTCTTTCGCATCGAAGGCCCGCGCACACGCGCCGAACGCCTGCAGCGCGAAGCAGAGGTGCAGCGCTGCCACGAGGTCTACCTGAAGGCCGAGGCGCATCTGCGTTCGGTGCTCAGCGAAGGCTTCAACGAGCGTATGGATGAGTTCACCAGCGTGCGTACCGCCTATGAAGCCGCATGTCGCGCCCTGGGAACCACTGACCCGAGCAAGAGCAGCAAGCTGCTGGCAATTTTGGCCAACCCCTTGCACACGGAGAAGACAGTGGAACAGGAGTTGATGGAACAGATGTCGCAGATGGAGCGCAAGATGCTGCAACTGGTGGATGAGCTGGAGGATTACTCCGACACCCACAAAGAAGCGATTGATGCGGCCATCATGGCACGCCACAACGCCAGACTGGCGTATTGGCAGGCCAAACTGGACGAAGCTGCATTGACAGGCGAAGCCGTGCAGCAACATTGACCACCGAATAATCCCTGCCTTTATGGCTTGTTTGCCTTGGCATACTGGGTCGCATTCGCGGCCCATATTTCTTTCATGCGAGAAACCACGCCCTTCGAGAAAATCGATCTGCACCTGATACGCGTGCTGCATACGGTGATTGCCGAACGCAGTGTGTCGCGTGCAGCGGTGCGTCTGGGCATGCACCAGCCAGCGGTTTCCACGGCGCTCAAGCGCCTGCGTGACTTGTCGGGCGATCCAATTTTGGTGCGTTCGGGCAGCGGCATGCAGCCCACCGACGCGGCGCTGCGCATGCTGGAGCCTTCGGCGGCCATCCTGCAGGCGGCAGAAAACCTGTTTACCGAAGCACGTGCCTTCGATCCGCGCGTGACAGCGCGCAATTTCCGCATCGCTGCCAGCGACTACCTGGACCCCCAGTTCCTGCCCAAGCTGGTGGCCTACCTCAAGAAAAACGCACCGCTGTGCACCGTGGAAATCATGGCACTGAGCCATGACGTGGACTACAGCGGGCAACTCGCCCATGGCGATGTCGATGTGGTGATCGGCAACTGGCCCCAGCCGCCTGCAGAGCTGCGCATGGCCCAGCTGTTTGCCGATGACACCGTCTGCCTGGTCAGTCACCACCACCCGGCCGTGCGCCGTGGCTGGTCCGCCGAAGAATGGCTGCAGGCCGAACACATTGCTCCGATGCCCACCCATCCGGGCGCCAAGGGCGTGATTGACGATGCCCTTGGGGCACAGGGCTTGCGGCGCAATATTGCCGTGCGCTGCGCCCATTTCGGACTCATGCCACAGATGGTGGCATCGAGCTTGCTAGTGCTCACCACGGGGCGACAATTTTGTGAACGCTATGCTGCCCAGTTGCCGCTGGCAATTCTGGCGCCGCCTGTGTCGCTGCCGCAGATGCGCTACTACCAGCTGTGGCACGACCGCACACACCACTCCAGTGCCGGAGTGTGGCTGAGAGAAGCTGTGAAAAATACCGCACTTCAGCTGTGAAATTAGTAGCAAAACATGCCAATCAAGCTGCTGCGTACGCAGCTTCCCTAGCAAACCTTTTTGACTGAAACTGAGAAACTCTCGCGCATGAACTCCCCTCAACCAACCCCCATGCCCGGTGAAGCGCCACCGCGTTTGCAGCTGGTGGGCATTACCAAGCGATACCCGGCGGTCGTGGCCAACGACAAGGTGTCGCTGACGGTGCAACCTGGCGAGGTGCATGCCCTGCTGGGCGAAAACGGTGCCGGCAAGTCCACACTGATGAAGATCATTTACGGCACGGTCAAACCTGACGAAGGCCAGGTGATGTTCAACGGCAAGTCCGTGCACATTCGCAACCCCCAGGAAGCGCGCCATCTTGGCATTGCCATGGTGTTTCAGCACTTCAGCCTGTTCGACACGCTGACGGTGGCTGAGAACGTCTGGCTGGGTCTGGACAAGAGCATGTCCCTGGCGGAGGTGACGCGCCGCATCGAGGCCAAGGGTGCCGAGTACGGCATGGACATTGACCCCTCACGTCCGGTACACACCTTGTCCGTGGGCGAGATGCAGCGCGTGGAAATCATCCGTGCCTTGCTGACCGATCCTCGCGTGCTGATCCTGGACGAGCCCACTTCGGTGTTGACCCCGCAGGCCGTGGAAAAACTGTTCGTGGTGCTCAAGCAGCTGGCGTCCGAAGGCTGCTCCATCATCTACATCAGCCACAAACTGCACGAAATCCGCGAGCTGTGTACAGCCTGTACGGTGCTGCGTGGCGGCAAGGTGACGGGGTATTGCAACCCGCAGGAAGAGTCCAACGCCTCGCTGTCGCGCCTGATGATCGGTGCCGAACCGCCTGCGCTGCAGCACCGTGAAGTCACCACCGGCGAGACGGTGTTGCGCGTCAACGGTCTGAGCTTGAAAAAGCAAGATCAGTTTGGGGTGGACCTGATCGACATGCAGTTTGAAGTGCGCGCCGGTGAAGTGGTGGGGATTGCCGGCGTATCCGGTAATGGCCAGCAAGAACTGCTGTATGCCCTGTCAGGCGAAGACACACGCGCTGAGGCCGACATGATCCATGTCTCCGGCAAACCAGCGGGTCGCATGAACCCCAGCCAGCGTCGCGCCCTGGGCTTGCACTTTGTGCCGGAAGAGCGCCTGGGCCGTGGTGCCGTGCCCACCATGGGACTGGCGCACAACATACTGCTCACACGTGACAACGCGGTGGGCAAGGGTGGCTGGCTGAGCATCCAGAAGCTTGAAGCCCATGCCGCCGACATCATCCGGCGCTTTGGGGTGAAGGCAGGAGGCCCGAATGCGGCCGCCAAGTCGCTGTCCGGCGGTAACTTGCAAAAGTTCATTGTCGGTCGCGAGATCGATGCCAAGCCCAAGCTCCTGATCGTCTCTCAGCCCACCTGGGGGGTGGATGTGGGCGCAGCAGCGCAAATCCGGGGCGAAATCCTGGCGCTGCGCGATGCCGGCTGTGCGGTGCTGGTGCTCAGCGAAGAGCTGGATGAATTGTTTGAAATCAGCGATCGTCTGCATGTCGTGGCCAAGGGGCAGCTCAGCCCCTCGCTCAAACGTGCAGACGCAAGCCTGCAACTGGTAGGTGAGTGGATGAGTGGTTTGTGGAATGCCGACGTGCAGCAGCATCTGGCCAAGGTGGAACAAAACGGAGGTGCACAGCATGTTTAAGCTCGAACCCCGTCCACAGGTTTCCAAATTCTGGACCTATGGCGCCCCGGTCCTGGCCTTGCTGATCACGGTTGCCATTGGCGTGACCTTGTTTGTGGCCCTGGGCAAGGACCCCGTGCGAGGCCTGCAGGCCTTCTTCTGGGAACCCATCAAGAGCAGCTATGCCCTGGGTGAACTGGTGATGAAGGCCACGCCTTTGCTGCTGATTGCGCTGGGGCTGTCGGTATGTTTTCGCTCCAACATCTGGAACATCGGTGCCGAAGGCCAGTTTGTGATTGGCGCCGTCACCGCTGGGGGGGTGGCACTGCTGGCTGACAAAAGCACAGGCCCCTGGATCATTCCCGCCATTTTGCTGGCAGGTGTGCTGGGCGGCATGTTCTGGGCAGGCATCGTGGCCTTTTTGAAGGACAAGTTCAACGCCAATGAAATCCTGGTGAGTCTGATGCTGGTGTACGTGGGTACGCTGGTGCTGGGTTATCTGGTCTATGGGCCCTGGAAGGACCCGATGGGCTATAACTTCCCGCAGTCCAAAACGTTTGAAAGCGTCACGCAGATTCCCAAGCTCATTGCCGGCACCCGTGTGCACATTGGCACGCTGCTGGCGCTGCTGGGCGTGGTGGCACTGTGGATTTTCCTGTTCCGCACCAAAGCCGGCTTTGCCCAGCAAGTCGGTGGGATTGCTCCGGCAGCTGCACGTTATGCCGGTTTTTCCTCGCGCCGTGCGTTGTGGACTGCCTTGCTGATCTCCGGTGGTGCAGCCGGTCTGGCTGGTGCACTGGAAGTGGCGGGTCCCATCGGTCAGCTGACCCCTTATGTGCCTGCAGGCTACGGTTTTGCAGCCATCATTGTTGCCTTCGTCGGTCGTCTGCACCCCGTGGGCATGATTTTCTCGGCCATTTTGATGAGCATGTTCTACATCGGCGGTGAACTGGCGCAGTCGCGCCTGGGGCTGCCCAAATCTTTGACCGGCGTGTTCCAGGGCCTGCTGCTGTTTGCACTGCTGGCCTGCGATACGTTGATTGCGTACCGCGTACGCTGGATTGCAGCCAAGCCTGCCGTGAAGGGAGAGCAGTGATGGATGCATACGCATTGCTGTTTGCCTCGACGCTGAGCGCAGGCACGGTACTGGCCCTGGCTGCCTTGGGTCTGCTGATCAATGAAAAGGCCGGTGTGATCAACCTGGGGGCCGAAGGCATGATGCTGTGTGCAGCACTGGCTGGCTTTGCCACCGTCGTGCATACCGGCAGCACCTGGCTGGGCTTTTTGGCGGGGATGGGTGCTGGTGCATTGCTGGCCGCCATTTTTGGCGTGTTGGTGATCTGGCTCAACACCAACCAGTCGGCCACGGGTTTGGCCCTGAGTATTTTTGGTGGTGGCTTTTCGGCTTTTGCCGGCCTGAACTATGTGCAGGCCAAGATGCCTGCATCGGTGAAGTACGACATTCCGTTCCTGGCCGATATTCCCGTCCTGGGGCCGGCACTGTTCCGTCACCATCCCCTGGTGTACGGGGCCATCATCATTGCGGCCCTGTTGGTGTATTTTCTGTACCGCACACGTGCGGGCCTGGTGCTGCGTTCGGTGGGGGAGTCGCCTGAATCCGCCCATGCCCTGGGCTATAACGTGCGCATGATCCGCCTGGGTGCCGTGATGGCTGGTGGCGCACTGTGTGGCCTGGCAGGTGCCTATGTCTCTACCGTCTACACGCCCTTGTGGGTGGAAGGCATGGTGGCTGGCCGCGGCTGGATTGCGCTGGCGCTGACCACGTTTGCGACGTGGAGACCCGGTCGAATTTTGCTGGGCGCTTATCTGTTTGGTGGCGTTACCATGTTGCAATTCCATTTGCAGGCCACGGGCGTGCACATTGCCAGCCAATTGCTCAGCATGCTGCCGTATGTCGCTACGATCGTGGTGCTGGTGCTTATTTCTCGCAATCCGGCATGGATTCGAGCCAATATGCCAGCCTCACTTGGAAAACCGTTTTACCCCGGTTCGTGAGAACCATCACCATGACGCTTGTGCCCGGTTCGCAGCTGGGCACGCAAAGCGCAAGGCGGGCCTTTTGAGGCACGCCTTTTTTTTGACCTAGTCGAGGAAATATTCCATGTCCAAACTGCATAAACGCACTGTGCTGAAGATGGTGGCCCTGTCCGCCGTCTCGATCGCTACCTTGTCTGCTTGTGGCAAGAAAGAAGAAGCTGCCCCTGCGCCTGCAGCAGCCCCGGCTGCCGAAGCTCCTGCCAAGGCCGAGCCTTTGAAGGTCGGCTTCGTGTACGTCAGCCCCATTGGCGACGGTGGCTGGACATTCCAGCATGACCTGGGCCGCAAGGCAGTGCAGGAAAAGTTTGGCGACAAGGTGGAAACTTCCTATGTGGAAAGCGTGGCGGAAGGCCCTGACTCCGAGCGCGTGATGCGTGATATGGCTGCACAAGGCAACAAGCTGATTTTTGCGACCAGCTTTGGCTACCAAGAATATGTGCAAAAGGTGGGTCCCGATCTGCCAGAGGTGAACTTCCAGCACGCCACCGGCTACAAGCGCGTGGCCAACAGCGCCACCTACGACACCAAGACCTTTGAAGGCGCCTACATGGCCGGTATCGTGGCTGGTGGCATGAGCAAGACCAAGACCATCGGTGTCGTGGCTTCGGTGCCAATTCCTGAAGTCGTGCGCAACATCAACTCCTTTGTGCTGGGTGCGCAAAGCGTGGATCCCTCGATCAAGGCCAAAGTGGTGTGGGTGAACTCCTGGTTCAGCCCACCCCAGGAAGCGGAAGCCGCTGCCAGCCTGATCAACGGTGGTGTGGACGTGCTGTACCAAAACACCAACTCGCCTGCCGTGATGAAGACGGCAGAAGAGCGTGGCGTGTATGCCTTCGGCAAGGATGGTGACATGAGCGCCTTCGGTCCCAAGGCCCACCTGGGCTCTGCCGTGATCGACTGGTCGCCTTACTACATCAAGGTGGTGCAGGATGCTCTGGACGGCAAGGTTGAAAACGGCCAGAACTTCTGGTGGGGCGTGAAGGAAGGCGCGATTGACCTGGTCAAGGTGCCTGATGCAGTGCCCCAGGAAATCAAGGACAAGGTGGCACAGGTGCGTGCGGGCCTGAAGGATGGCTCGTTCCAGATCTGGAAAGGTCCTTTGAAGGACAACACCGGCAAGGAACTGCTGGCCGATGGTCAAGTGGCCGACATGGCCTTCATCACTTCCATCAAGTTCTATGTGGATGGCGTCGAAGGCACCGTGCCCGGTACCAGCAAGTAAATTGCCTGCAACCTGATCGGGGCTGGCGAGCCCTGGTCGCACAAGGCCTCCTCCTGCAGGAGGCCTTTTTCATACGCAGTGACTGGCAGGTGGCACGCTACCAGCCCTGGCTGTGGCATGTATCTTGCGATTGCACCTCCAGGCGCTGCCTGTGCCTGCATGAAAGTATGGAAACGGACGTTTCCTAAAAAGCAACGTTTGGATGTGCGCGATTTGCCAAAATTGCCCCGGTTTTGTGCAACCATCGGTGTTTGGGCACCGGATGCACAAGGCGCTGGCTCGAAACGCTGGTCGCAGGTGTTGCTGCAGTGGCTGCTTATCCCTGATCCTTAAAGGACGATCCATGACTGATCTGAACAAACGTTCCATGTTCAAACTGGCCGCCATTTCGGCGCTGACTGTGACCGCACTGGCTGCTTGCGGCAAAAAAGAAGAACCCGCACCTGCACCTGCAGCAGCGCCGGCTGCCGAAGCACCAGCTAAAGCTGAACCGCTGAAGGTGGCTTTTGCCTATGTGGGCCCGGTGGGTGACGGTGGCTGGACTTTTGCGCACGACACGGCGCGCAAGAAAATCCAGGAAGAGTTTGGCGACAAGATTGTCACTTCGTACGTGGAAAGCGTGCCCGAGGGCCCTGATGCGGAGCGCGTGCTGCGCGACCTGGCCAACCAGGGCAACAAGCTGATCTTCGGCACCACTTTTGGCTACATGGACACCATCCAAAAGATTGCGCCTGACTACAAGGATGTGAAGTTCGAGCACGCCACCGGCTACAAGACCGCTGAGACCGTGCGCACCTACGACAGCCGTACCTACGAAGGTGCGTACATGGCTGGCATCATCGCCGGCGGCATGACCAAGTCCAACACCTTGGGCATCGTGGCTTCCGTGCCAATCCCCGAAGTGATCCGCAACATCAACTCCTTCACGCTGGGTGCCCAATCCGTGAACCCCAGCATCACCACCAAGGTGGTATGGGTGAACGAGTGGTTCAGCCCCCCCAAGGAAACCGAAGCCGCGACCAGCCTGATCAACGGTGGCGCTGACATCCTGTTCCAGAACACCGATTCGCCCGCAGTGCTCAAGACCGCCGAAGAAAAGGGCATCCGTGCCTTCGGTTGGGATTCGGACATGACCGCCTACGGTCCCAAGGCCCACCTGGGTTCCGCCATCATCAACTGGCAGCCTTACTACTCCAAGGCGGTCAAGGACGTGCTGGAAGGTACCTGGACCACTGGCAGCAGCTGGTGGGGCGTGAAGGAAGGCACGATTGATCTGGTGTCGGTGGCAGAAGACATTCCTGCCGAACTCAAAGCCAAGATGGAAGAAGCCAAGGCGGGTCTGAAGGCCGGGACTTTCCAGATCTGGAAGGGCCCGATTGCTGGGAACGACGGCAAGGAAATTCTGGCCGACGGCGCAGTGGCCGACGACGCTTTCCTCTCAGGCATCAATTTCTACGTCAAGGGCGTGGAAGGCAAGGTGCCTGGCCAGTAAGACTGGCGGAACGAGCCTGTGTTTGGCTCGGTTATTGCAAGGGCTGCCCATGGGCAGCCCTTTTCTTTGGAAAGATGGCGGCCATGAATACAACAGCGATTGTGAACCCCATGATGGAAAAGACCCAATGGCACCCCGTAGCCCTTTCTTCTGACGTGAAAGAAGGCCCTGTCGGCGTGCAGCTGTTGGGCGAAGATTTGGTTTTGTGGCGTGACGCTGATGGCGTGGCCAAGGCTTTTGTGGACCGCTGCCCCCACCGTGGTGCACGCTTTTCGCTGGGCCGTGTCAATGAAGGCAATCTGGAGTGCCCCTACCACGGCTGGCAGTTCTCCGCTTCCGGCCAATGCGTCAAGGTGCCGGCAGTGCCCGGATTCACACCGCCGCCCCAGCACTGCGTCAAGTCGTTTGGCGTGCAAGAAGCCTACGGCCTGATCTGGGTGCAGCTGGAAGCCGCCGATGTGGCGCTGCCCGTATTTGAAGCCGAAGGGGACGAGCGCTTGCGCAAGGTCAACTGCGGCCCTTACGACGTGCAGGCCAGCGCGCCGCGCATCATTGAAAACTTCCTCGACATGTCGCACTTCGGTTTTGTGCACGAAGGCTGGCTGGGTAGCCGCGATGCCACAGAGATGGCACCCTACAACGTCGAGACCACTGCCACTGGCGTGAAGGCCACCAACTGCAAGGCCGTGCAGCCGATCTCGAATTTGCACTCCACCAAGCCTGCAGAGGTGCACTACACCTATGAAGTCACCGCGCCGTATACCGCGCTGCTGACCAAGATCCCGGAAGACGGCAGCACCAAGGACGGCTGGCGCGAAGCCATTGGCCTGTTCATCTGCCCCATGACACCGACCACCAGCCGCGTGTGGTTCCGCCTGGCGGTAGCTGACTTTGAGTCTTCGGACGACAAGCTGCAGGCTTTCCAGCACACTATCTTTACGCAAGACCAGCCTGTGCTGGAGTCGCAATTGCCCAAGGAATTGCCTCTGGACCCACGCGCTGAGTTGCACTCTGCTGCCGACCGCATGTCGTCTGCCTACCGCCGCTTCCTGAAAACCAGCGGCGTCACTTTCGGAGTTTGTTGACGCTATGAGCTACGCCATTCCTGCCGCTGTCCCGCACATCCCCGCCGCGCAACTGCCCGATTTGTTGCGCACCATGCCCAAGGCCGAGTTGCACATGCATATCGAAGGTTCGCTCGAACCTGAACTGATTTTTGCCTTGGCCGAGCGCAACGGGGTGCGGTTGAAATATGCCAGCGTGGAGGAATTGCGTAGCGCCTATGCCTTCACGGACCTGCAAAGTTTTTTGGACATTTACTACGCTGGTGCCAGCGTGTTGTTGAAAGAGGAAGATTTCTACGACATGGCCATGGCGTATCTGCAGCGCGCTGCTGCAGACCATGTGGTGCGCGCCGAAATTTTTTTCGATCCGCAAACCCATACCGAGCGCGGCGTGCCCATGGAGACGGTCATCCATGGCCTTGCGCGCGCTTGCAAGCATGCACAGGCCCAGTGGGGGATCAGCAGCGCGTTGATTCTGAACTTTCTGCGCCATTTGAGCGAAGAAGCGGCGTTTGACACACTGGAAGCTGCACTGCCTTACCGCGAACACTTCATTGGCATTGGGCTGGATAGCTCGGAAGTGGGTAATCCACCCGAGAAATTTCAGAATGTGTTTGCCCGCTGCCGCGAGCTGGGCTTTCACTTGGTGGCCCATGCGGGCGAAGAGGGGCCGCCCGACTATGTGTGGAGTGCACTGAATCTGCTGCGCGTCGAGC
>JAEYRT010000137.1 GCA_023435325.1 Pseudomonadota bacterium
AGCATGGTGTGCAGCGACTGGTAGCCATTGGCCTTGGCAATGGCGATGTGATCCTTGAACTTGCCGGGAACCGGCTTGTACATCTGGTGCAGGATGCCCAGCGCCGTATAGCAGTCCGTGACCGTGGGCACGATAACGCGAAAGCCGTAGATGTCCGTCACCTGGGCAAAGCTCAGGTGGTTGCGGATCATCTTTTGGTAGAGCGAATACAGTGTGCTTTCACGGCCTGCCAGACGCGCAGGCATGTTCAGGCGGTCAAATTCCGCCGTGATCTCGTTTTGCACGCGTTGCACCAGGTCGTGGCGGCGTGCACGCGACTTGGTGATCGCCTTGTCCAGGGTGTCATAGCGCCAGGGGCGCTGATAGCGAAAAGACAGGTCCTGTAGTTCGCGATAGGTCTGGTTCAGGCCCAGCCGGTGCGCAATGGGTGCGTAAATTTCCAGCGTTTCCGAAGCAATACGGTTCCACTTGCTGCGCGGCATGTCCCCCATGGTGCGCATGTTGTGGGTACGGTCGGCCAGCTTGATGAGGATGACACGCACATCCTTGGCCATGGCCAGCAGCATTTTGCGGAAAGACTCGGCCTGGCTTTCTTCACGGGTGTTGAAGTGCAGCTTGTCCAGCTTGGTCAGGCCGTCGACCAGATCGGCCACCGTGGGACCAAAGCGCTCGACCAGATCCTGCTTGATGATGCCGCAGTCTTCCATGGCATCGTGCAACAGGGCCGCCATGAGCGCTGGTGCGTCCAGCTTCCAGTGTGCGCAGATGGCAGTGACGGCAATGGGATGGGTGATGTAGGGATCGCCGCTGCTGCGCCACTGGTTGGTGTGGCACTTGTCTGCATACTGCCAGGCCTGGCGCACCAGGTCGATCTCTGCAGGTGGCAGGTAGGACAGATAGTCCAGCATGCGCTCGAAGTGCGCAGCAGAAACGCGAGCCGCAGCTTCCAGACGCTCGTCGAGTGGAGCGTCCGGCGAGGTTCGGGGGGTGTCGTCTGTTTTGGATGTAAAGGCCGCGTTCATACCCTAAATGTATCGCGGGAAAGCGGGGATGGACATAGATAAAAAAAAGCACCGCGATACGGTGCTTCTATTGTCTGTCGATCCAGACGCTTTAATGAGGAAAGTCAGGGGATTAACCTGGGACTTTCTTCAGCATTTCCAGGCCCACTTTGCCTTCTGCAATTTCGCGCAGGGCAGTCACGGCAGGCTTGTTCTGGCATTCCACCTTGGGGGTGTGGCCTTGGCTCAGCATGCGTGCGCGGTAAGTGGCGGCCAGCACAAGCTGGAAGCGGTTAGGGATTTGCTCCAGGCAATCTTCAACAGTGATGCGTGCCATCAGGGTACTCCGGGGAATTCAGGAAAGGTTGAGCGATTCGAACACGTCGGCGCGCAGGCGGCGCTGCGACAGGTACTTCAGACGCTGGGCGTGAATGATTGCCTTCAGGTCAAAGAGGGCGCTCTCAAATAACTCGTTGATTATAACGAAGTCGAATTTTTCCACCTGGGCCATTTCGACTTCTGCGTTTTTCATGCGGACTTCGATGACCTCGGGCGCATCTTCGCCACGGTTTTCCAGGCGCGAGCGCAGCTCTTCCCAGCTGGGTGGAAGAATGAAGATCAACACGGCTTGTGGAAAGGTCTCGCGCACTTGCAAGGCGCCCTGGTAGTCAATTTCCAGCAGCACGTCTTCGCCGCTGATCAGGCGATCCTGGATGCCCTTTTTGGACGTTCCGTAGCGCTTGCCATGCACATTGGCCCATTCCACAAAGGCGTTGTTGGCCACCATGGCGTCAAACTCCTGCTCGGACGCGAAAAAGTATTCACGACCATGTTTCTCCTGGCCACGGGGGGCACGTGTGGTGTGAGAAACCGAAGGATAGACGCGCGCGTCGAACGAGCGCAGTGCCTTGACGAGGCTGGATTTACCGGCTCCGCTGGGAGCTGCGACAACAAAAAGATTTCCGGGATGTTCCATAAGAAAGACTCAGGTGCTGGCTGCAACCTTGCAAAAAGGGCGCTTGCGCGCCCTGTGGTTTGAACGGTGGTTATTCGATATTTTGGACCTGCTCGCGCATTTGCTCGATCAGCACCTTCATGTCCACGCTGATGCGTGTCAGTTCAAGCGCTGCCGATTTCGAGCCCAGCGTATTGGCTTCGCGGTGCATTTCCTGGATCAGGAAATCCAGGCGCTTGCCGATTTCGCCACCCTTCCTGAGCAGGCGCTCCACTTCGTCGAGGTGTGAGTTCAGGCGGGTGATCTCTTCGGCCACATCAATGCGAATGGCAAAGGCCGTCGCTTCCGAAAGCGCACGTTCGCGAGCGGCTTCGGGGGCAACCTGACCTTCGGTCAGGCCCATGGCTTCCTGCCAGCGCTCCAGAAAACGCTGGCGCTGCTGTTCCACCAGCTGCGGCACCAGGGGCGAAGCCTGTGCTGCCAGCGCACGCAGCTGCTGGACGCGGTCGGTCAACATGTCCGCCAGGCGTTTGCCTTCACGGGCACGTGCATCGATCAGGGCGGTGACGGCGGTTTCGGCAAGCGTGGGCAGCACTTCCTGCCAATCCACCTGCACCGCATTGCCGCTGCCTGCCAGGCGCAGCGCATCGGCCACGGACAAGCTTTTGGCATCAGGCAACCAGGCCTGCACCATGTCCTGCACGGCCTGCATGCGTTGCAGCAAAGCCGGTGTGGGCTGGGGCAAAGAGGCGGAGGCGTCGGCATCAATGGCCGCTCGCACTTCCACTTTGCCGCGCTTGAGACGGCTGGTCAGCAGCGAGCGCAGCGCGGGCTCCTGGCTGCGCAGGTCATCGGGCAGGCGAAAGGTCAGGTCCAAGAAGCGGCTGTTGACTGCGCGGATTTCAAGCCCCAGGCGCACGTTGGGTGCAGAGGCGTTGTCCTCAGTAGACGCCGGTGCGTGCTGCGCGCTGGCGTATCCGGTCATGCTGTAAACGGGCATTGGACGTTTCTTTGGTTGCTTGCAATTGCGTGATTATCCAGTTTCCGCTGCGACCTTGAGGTTTACCAGAACAAAATCTCTTTCCGGGCTTGATGTCTGTGTGTCGTTGGATGCGTCAAAAAAATTTCACAGTGGGTGACGTGCAGCACATCGCCACGCATGGACTTGCACTTTGGCGCACACTTGCCCCCTGTTTGCGCCACGCCTGTGCGGTCGTGGTGCTCCGACATTCAGACAAATTCCAGACCAATAGCCATGTGCGCAGCTTGAACCATGCCTGCGCCTGATCTGACCTGACCCATGAAAATTGTTCTTGCTTCCAACAACCGCGGCAAGCTGGCCGAATTGCAATCCATGTTTGCCCCTTTGGGGGTGGAGCTGATCTCCCAGGGCGACTTGTTTGATGGCGAAGCGCCTGAACCCTATGGCACTTTCGTGGAAAACGCCCTGAGCAAGGCGCGCTTTGCAGCCGAGAAGACTGGTCTGCCTGCAATTGCCGACGATGCCGGTTTGTGCGTGGACGCCTTTGGTGGCCAGCCCGGCGTGGATACGGCTTATTACTGCACCCACTTTGGCTACGAGAAAAGCGATGCCAACAATGTGACCTGCCTGCTGGAAAACCTGGCACCCCATGCCAATCGCAAGGCTGCCATGGTCAGCACCTTGGTGGGCGTACGTTCCCTCAAAGACCCAGAGCCTTTGATCGCAGTGGGCCGTGTGAATGTAGAAATTGCTACTGAGCGCCGTGGCAGCAATGGTTTTGGTTTTGACCCGGTGCTCATCATTCCCGAAATCGGCAAGACCTTTGCCGAGATGGCGCCTGAGTTCAAGAACGACCACAGCCACCGTGGCCGCAGCACGCGTGCCATGATGGAACTGCTGCGCACGTCGTGGCTGGCGTGATGGCGGTCCCATGAGCATTCCCATTCATCTTGCGGGCGCCGAGCCCCAGTTGGGCCAGGCGCCCAAAGATGTGCAGCATTACATGCGCATGGGCACGCTGGCTTTGCCTGCGCTGCCGCCGCTGTCGCTGTACATCCACCTGCCGTGGTGTTTGAAAAAGTGCCCCTATTGCGACTTCAACTCGCATGAGCAGCGCGACAGTAGCGAAGGGGGCGTGCCCGAGCAGCGTTATATCAACGCACTGATGGCCGATCTGGAGGCCAGCCTGCCGCTGATCTGGGGGCGCACGGTGCACAGCGTGTTCATCGGCGGGGGAACACCCAGCCTGTTCAGCCCCGAGAGCATCGACCAGCTGATTGCCGGCCTGCGCGCGCGCCTGCGCATGGAGCCGGATTGCGAAATCACCATGGAGGCCAACCCCGGCACGTTTGAGAAAGAACGCTTCAAAGCCTACCGGCACGCGGGCGTCACACGCCTGTCGATTGGCGTGCAAAGCTTTGATGACCGATTCTTGCAAGCGCTGGGCCGCGTGCACGATGGTGCGCAGGCACGGGCTGCGGTGCAGGAGGCGGCGGAATCGTTCGAGACGTTCAACCTCGACATCATGTATGCCCTGCCAGGGCAGACGGAAGCCGATCTGGTCCAGGATTTGGAGACAGCGCTGAGCTTTGGGCCGCCGCACATCTCCATCTACCACTTGACGATCGAGCCCAACACCTATTTCGCCAAGTTTCCGCCCGTGGTGCCTGAAGAAGACACGGCTTATGACATGCTGGACCGCATCACGGCCATGACGGGCGCGGCAGGCATGCAGCGCTACGAAATCTCTGCCTATGCGCGCGAGGGGCACCAGTGTTTTCACAACACCAACTACTGGCAGTTTGGCGATTACCTCGGTATTGGCGCAGGGGCGCACGGCAAGCTCAGCTTTGCGCACCGCATCGTGCGGCAGGTGAAATTGCGCGATCCGCAGCGCTATATGGACGCAGCCTTGGCAGGCCGTGCGCTGGCCAGCGAAGCAGAGGTGCGTCGCAAGGATTTGCCGTTTGAATACATGCTCAACGCGTTGCGGCTGCGTGGTGGCTTTGCCGTGCAGGATTATCTGGATCGCACGGGGCTGCCGATCAGCACGATTGCGCCAGCACTGGAGGAGGCGCAGCGCAAAGGCTTGATCGAACGGACCGCAGGCCATGTGCAGCCGACCGAACGCGGCTTCGATTTTCTGAGTGACCTGCAGGAATTGTTTCTGGCAGAGGACTGAAGCGCGTCTAGCACCAGCAAAAAAGAAAGCACCTGAGGCAGGTGCTTTCTTGTTTTCCGATGGTTTTCTATTTGAAAACGGCTTGGAGTGTACGCTGGCAGCTATGAAAATGAATGCTTAGCCGCAGAAGGCCTTGATGATGCGGCCAGTGCCATCGACTTCCAGATTCAGGCGCTCGGCATTGAATTCCCGGGTGGTGATCTGGCCGGGGCGTAGCACCCGTGCCATGTAGGCGCCCGAGCGTTTGCGTGCTTCGCGGATGGTGTTTTCGGTATTGGTTTTGCCCACGGCCCACTGGGCTGCGGCTTGGTTGCATTTCTGGATAGGACGTGGCGCAGGGCTGGGAGTGGTTTTGTGGCTGCTGCTGGCAGACGGCGCAGGCTCGGGCAGAACGCTACAGGCAGTGGCCAGTGTGGCGGCAACCACGACCGCAGTCAGATGCAATAAACGGCGCATAAGCAAACTCCTTGTGTAACAGCCTCTCACCATAGCAGCACGCGCGCGTGCCGCCTTGACAGAGATGTGACGCTTTGTGTGTCAGCGCCGCTTCGTCCACCGCAGCGACATGGCCCGAGGTGGTGTCCAGCAGGCTCTAAGGTTTGGGCTGCTGGAAAACGCTGGTTTCAATGCGCAGTCGCTGGGCTTTGACGGCAGCCTGTTCGGCCTGTCTGCGGGTGTCGT
>JAEYRT010000271.1 GCA_023435325.1 Pseudomonadota bacterium
CCCCAGCGCAGAAGGCGGTGGCCCTGGTGGACGCGGCGGTGCAGGCGGCGGTGGCGGGGGTGGTGGAGGCACAGGCGCCGGTATGGGCGGCATGGGCATGGGTTTGGGCATGGGTGGCCGCCGCAGCGATGACGGCGTATAGACATGGCCGCCAATGTCTCTCACACCCAACCGCTGTAGATCCATACAGATGCTCTTTTTGACCTATGCAAGCTTCCAACGCCTTCGGCGGTGACCATGGCCGCCCCTTGATGCTCAGCAGCGAGCAACAAGCCATTCTTCAGGACCCTGGGCACTCTGCCATCATTGCCGCACTGGCTGGCACGGGCAAAACGACCACCCTGGCTTGCGCCGCCGTACAGGCTGTGCGCACACAACCAGCCACACGAATTCTGGTGCTGGCTTACTCCAGATCCGGCGTGGAGGCGTTCAAGCAGCGCTTGCACAGCTTGCTGCGATTCTTGCCAGCCAATATGCACATCACGACCATGGAGCGCTGGTGCGCGCGCCAGTTGCGCCAGCGCGATCCCGCCGTGCGCTTCGTGACCAATCCCGTAGAGCTGCGCAGCTACGCCCAGCAAGCCATTCTGGAGTTGGACGAACAGTTGCAGCGCCAGCCAGACGAACGCCTGGAAATCCCTGCAGAGTGGGACATGCAGGCCTTCTGGAATTTCAACACTGCCGCCAAAAGGGCGCTGATGCTGCAGCGCCTAGAAGATGAAAACTGGGATCTTGCAGATTTTTGCGATACCTATTTGCTGGATTATTCGCTCGCGCGTCTGTTCAAGGCTTACGAGCGCCAGCGCATCGACGATTGCGGCGACATGCGTTATTACGCCCAGGGCGACTGTACCTATGCCTTGGCGCAGGAAACAGGCGAAAACCTCCACGCGCCCTATGACCTGGTGCTGTTCGATGAAATGCACGACATGGATCTGGCATCATTGACGGTATTGCGTCATATTCTTCAGGCCAGCAAGGCCCGCTTCCTCGGCGCAGGCGACTTCAACCAGCACATCGAGGCACAAGCATGGTCCGTATTCCAGGACAAGCTGCATCAGCTGTCCGATTTTCTGCCTCACCCCACCCGCAGCCTACCCCTGACCCAGTCACGCCGCTTTGGTCCGCAGATTGCGCAAGCCGTCAACCGCTGGTTTGATGTGCAGATGAAAGCGCCCGGCACCCACCGCAGCACAGTGTACGAAGTGCATTACAACGATGACGCGCATTGCATTGCCCAGCTTTTGCAGGCACAGCGCTCGATGGTGCAGCCCCCCCAAGGGCTGCACATCCCTCTGACCATCATCTTGCGCCATGCGCACGAAGCCACGGCCCTGGAATGGGCCATCCATCAGGCAGGCAAGACCGTGCAATTTCAAGGTCTGCAGGCTTTTTATCTGCACCGTGAAATCGCCTTGCTGCTGGGTTTGCTGTATGCCCATGGCATGCAGGCCACCGACTGGAAAAGCACGACCTGCATCCTGGGGCAACCCATTTTGCAAGCCTTTGTCGATGGCGCGCTGTACTTTGGCAAAGGTCGGCTGGATGCCAGCCAGCCTGACACCGACCTTGCCACCATGGCCAGCCAGATGCATGCCCACCCGCAAGCCATCTGGCGCTTTCTGATTGGAGAAACCAACTTGCAGGGTGGCCAGCGCAACTTTGCCGCCTTTGGCAATTTTTTGCGCCTGCCCTTGCATCTGCAAAGCGATGCCTGCGCCTTGCTGGAACAGGCCGACATTTGGGGACTTTTTGCCAGTACTGCCCTGCCCACACCCGACAGAGCCCATTTGCAGGCACGCGTGCAGGCCTGGATGCAGTCCATCCAGGGTATGACGGTGCCCGAAGTGCTGGCACATGTGGCTGCCATGGTGCAGCGTCACGAAAAAGCGACCAAGGCAGGCAAAGGGTTTGACTTTCAGCTGCTGAGCATCGAGCAAGCCAAGGGCCAGGAATTCGATTGTGTGGCGCTGCCATTTCTGGAGCCTGGACGCTTTCCCGCCCCCTCGCCCAACAACATGGCCTTCCTGGAGCGCAACCGCCTGTATGTCGCCATGACGCGGGCCCGGCACCGCTTGTGGCTGCTGCAAAGCACGCACCGCCCTGTCACGCGTCTGGATCATTGATGTACGGGCAGTGAACACCGTCTGCAGGCGTGTTTATTGCTCTGTCTCTGTATTTGTTATTTGATGACGCCTTTGCATTTCCGAACTGCTAAATGAAAGATCACCATGGCTTTTGCTGAAAACCTGGCCCAACTCCCCTCCATAGACCACATCGAAGCGCTTGAACTGCGGAATGCCCAGCAACAGCTGGTGGCCACCATCCCCAACCAGCCAGGCAAGGCTGGCTCCGTGCGGGTGTATGCCGCGCTCGCGGCCAAATACGGCGCCATCACGGCGCAAGCGGCGCAGGAAGGCCTGACTTTGTTTGCCGAACACACGACTGCGGCACGGGAACACCCGGGCAGTCACCCCAATATCGACCGTTTGTTTGAGATTGAGAAAAGCAGCGCCACGCTGCAGGTGACCCTGGTACTGCGCCCAGCGAATGCACGAGGGTGAAAGATGAAGGGCTGCGGCACCCGCCCTGGGTGCCACAGCTTTCTCGGGGAACGGCTTTCATGCAGCCATGAAAAAACCCAGCCTGTTTTCACAGACTGGGTTTTGTATATGGCAGGGGAGGAAGGACTCGAACCCTCGCATGCCGGAATCAAAATCCGGTGCCTTAACCAACTTGGCGACTCCCCTAC
>JAEYRT010000273.1 GCA_023435325.1 Pseudomonadota bacterium
CCAGCCAAACAGACTCAGCAGCACCAGCAGCAGGCTGATGCTGGGGGCCAGCACCGCACTGAAGATGATGAGCAGGTACAGCTCCGGCATGGAGCCCCAGATTTCGATAAAGCGCTGAAAGGCCAGATCGGTCTTTCCGCCAAAAAACCCCTGGATTGCCCCTGTAACCATCCCCAGCACGACCCCCACGGCCGTCAGCGCCAGCGCAAACAGCACGCTCACGCGGAAGCCGTAGAGCAGTTGCGCCAGCAGATCGCGTCCGCGGTCATCCGTGCCCAGCCAGTTGGCGGCAGATGGCGGTGCGGGATTTGGCGACTCGGCAAAGTAATTGATGGTGTCCGCCCCGTAGCGGTTGACGGGAAACAGCGCCCAGTTGCTGCCCTGCTGCAGCTGCTCCTGGATGAAGGGGTCGAGGTAGTCGGTCGGGGTTTCAAAGTCGCCACCAAACACGGTTTCCGGATAATCCCTGAGCAGAGGAAAGTAGGTCTGCCCTTCATAGCGCACGATCAATGGTTTGTCATTGCTCACCACTTCGGCAAAGAGACTCACCACCACCATGATCACAAACAGCACCAGGCTCCAATAGCCCAGCTTGTTGCGCTTGAAGCGTTGCCACGCGCGACGGCCCGGGGAGATGGACGGAGATGCGACCGTATGATTTACTTCCATAGATATAGCTGCTTGCGCAGGCTGGACTTGCGTTAGAGCCATATTTCAATCAAATTTCACACGCGGATCGACCCAGACATAGCACAGGTCGCTGATGAGCTTGGTGACCAGACCGATCAAGGTGAACAAGTACAGGGAGCCAAGTACTACGGGGTAGTCACGGCGGATCACGCTTTCGTAGCTGAGCAAACCCAGGCCGTCGAGCGAGAACAGGGTTTCAATCAGGAGCGAGCCAGCAAAAAAGGCGCCAATGAACGCAGCAGGAAAGCCGGTAATGATCGGAATCAGCGCATTGCGGAACACGTGTTTCCACAGCACTTGCTTGTCGCTCAGGCCCTTGGCACGCGCCGTGAGTACATATTGCTTGCGAATTTCTTCCAGGAATGCGTTCTTGGTCAGCATGGCGGTGACGGCAAAGCTGCCGGCCACCATGGCCGTCACCGGCATGGCGATATGCCACAGATAGTCCGTGATCTTGCCCAGCAGGCTGAGCTCCTCCCAGTTGGCCGAGGTCAAACCGCGCAGCGGAAACCATTGCAGCTGCCCGCCAAAAATCACCAACAGCGCCACGCCCAAAACAAAACCGGGAATTGCATAGCCGATCAGAATCAGCAAGGTGGTCACCAGATCAAATCGCGAACCGGCGCGCACGGCCTTGGCCACACCCAGCGGCACGGCAACCAGATAGCTGATCAGAAATGTCCACAGCCCCAGGCTGATGGACACAGGCAGTTTTTCCACGATCAGCGTCCACACGGGCTTGTTCTGGAAAAAGCTCGTTCCCAGATCAAAGCGTGCAAACTGTCCCAGCATCTGGAAGAAGCGTTCATGCGCCGGCTTGTCAAAGCCATACAAAGCCTTGATCTGCTCGATGCGTTGGGGGTCCACACCTTGAGCGCCGCGATAGGCCATCCCGCCACCTTCGGCGCTGCTGCCCATGCCGGCCTTGGCTTCAGCCAAATATTGCTCCACCGGGCCACCGGGCACGAACTGGATCACCACAAAGGTCAGCAACAGCACGCCCAGCAGCGTGGGAATCATGAGCAGGAGGCGTTTGAGGATATAGGCGAACATGGCTTACCTGCCCTCCTGCTGCACTACGGTCTTGGCCGTATCAGCCGTCAGGGGCGGCATCCGTGCCCACCAGGTGTCCATGACCCAACCTTCGCCATTGGAATACGGGGGAATGACAGACGGGTGCTCCAGGCGCCATGCGTTGTAGGCCATGCGATGGGTATTGGCTGACCACTGCGGAATCAGATAGTGACCATGGGCAATGGCACGCTCCAGCGCATGGCAGGCAGGCAGCAACTCCTGTTCGCTCTTGGCGGACACCATTTTCTGGATAAAGGCATCAACCGCCCTGTTTTTCACGCCGGGGAAATTGCCCGAATCCTCCTGATCGGCCGCAGCGCTGCCAAACAGGTCGAGAAACTCCTGCCCCGGATTGTTCGTGCCCTGGTAGGCAATGGTGGTGATGTCAAAGTCGAATTTCTGCAGACGCTGCTGGTAGAGGGCAAAGTCCACAGCGCGGTAGCGAAGCTCGATTCCCAGCTTTTGCAGATTGCGCTGCCACGGAGCCACCATGCGTTGGCCATTGCCGCCGCTGTCCAGATACTCCAGCACCATGGGCTGGCCTTCGCTGTTGCGCAACACCCCGTCCTGCACCGTCCAGCCTGCGGCAGCGAGCAGGCCCTTGGCTTTGCGCAGGTTCTCGCGCAGGCTGTGCGTCCCATCGGTGCGCGGCGGCTCGGTCATGGGGCCGAACGCAGCAGGCGGCAAGTCCTTGCCGTAAGCTCGCATCACGGCCAGTTCGGCATCACTGGGCGTACCCGTGGTCTGGCACATGGTGTTGCCGAAAATGCCGTTGACGCGCCGATAGGCGCCGTAGAACATCTGGCGATTCATCCACTCATAGTCCAGCGCCAGGCCCAAAGCCTCGCGCACGCGCACGTCCTGCAGCAGGGGACGACGCGTATTGAGCACATAGCTTTGAAAACCCGTGGGCAGCTTGTGTTCGAATTCGCCCTTGACCAGCTCGCCTGTGGTGAACTTGCGCCCATTCACACG
>JAEYRT010000274.1 GCA_023435325.1 Pseudomonadota bacterium
CGATGGGGGCTACCACCATGACACCAAAGAACAGGAAGATAGCCAATCCTTCCAGGTCCATGCCTTCATTGGCTTGCCCTGCGCGAGGACGAGAGGGTGGGGGAAGCTGTTCACCGGCAATGCGTGCAGCCACTTGATCAAGCGCGGCCAAAATGCCACCTGCGTAATCGTTTTGGCGAAAGAAAGGTGCCATTTGCTGGTCGATGATGCGTGAAGCCGCCAAATCTGGAATGGCGCCTTCCAAGGCTCTGGCCACTTCGATGCGCATGCGGCGGTCATCCTTGGCAATCACGATGAGCAGACCGTCACCGACTTCCTTGCGGCCAATCTTCCAGGTACTGGCCACACGATAAGCGTAGGGCGCAATGTCCTCGGGTGCTGTGGTGGGTACCATCAACACCACGACCTGCGAACCTGATTTTTCCTCAATGCCGCGCAAGCGCGACTCGATTTGCATCGCCTGTTCTGCGCTCAGCGTGCCCGTCTGGTCAATCAGGCGCGCCGTGAGGGGCGGCACCGGCTGCAGCTGCTGCGCCATAGCGCCGTTCCAGGGCAGCAGCAATGCAAGCCATAACGCTGCCAGCGCTCGCCAGATAAGCGTAAAAGCCATGTTGGATTCCTGTTGTGCCAAGCGGCCTGAAAGACAGGCCGCAGAGCTTTACTTGGTGCCAAAGTCCACCGTGGGCGGGCGTGAGATTTCCGCCTCGTTTTGCACGGTGAAGTTGGGTTTGGCTTTGTAGCCAAAAATCATGCCTGTGAGATTGGTGGGAAAGCTGCGCGCCAGTACGTTGTACTCCTGCACCGACTGGATGTAGGCATTGCGAGCCACAGTGATGCGGTTTTCCGTGCCTTCCAGGGTCACGCGCAAATCACGGAAAGCCTGGTTGGCCTGCAATTGCGGATACTGTTCCGCCACCACCATGAGGCGCGAAAGGGCGCTGGAGAGCTCACCCTGGGCCTGCTGAAATTGCTCAAAGGCCGCAGGGTCGTTGATCAGTTCGGGTGTAGCCTGGATCGAGGTGGCCTTGGAGCGTGCCTCAATGACGCGGGTCAGTGTCTCTTGTTCGAAATTGGCTTCTCCTTTGACGGAAGCCACAATGTTGGGCACCAGGTCTGCCCGGCGCTGGTACTGGTTGAGCACTTCGCTCCACTTGGATTTGGTGTCTTCATCCAAACGCTGGAAGTCGTTGTAGCCGCAGCCAGTCAAAGCGCTGACCATCAATAAAATCGCGAACAGGCGTTTCATAGTCAATCCCTTTTTTTAGTGTGATGATTGGCTCGTATTTTCACGAGCCCTTCAGCGGCAACTTGTAGGGCAATAGCGTACAAACAACCAAAACACGTTGGATGGGAAACGCCACCGCGTGTCCATCGCAGGGGCAACCATGGATGACATTGTTAAACAAGCACTCGCCAAATGGCCCAACGTACCCGATTGCTGGGGCTGGCTGGGGTTGGACAGCCGCGGCAACTGGTGGCTGCGTGATGACGCAACCCAGGCCCAGGGAGCTTTCCCGCACAGCAAAGGCAGCAGGCTGGAACATGAAAAATTGCTGGCTTTCATCGGGCGCAATTACGAAGCCAATGCGCAGGGGCATTGGTTTTTCCAAAATGGCCCGCAGCGCGTGTATGTGGAGCTGGAAAGTGCGCCCATGGTCTGGCGCGTGCATGCCGATGGCCGCGTCGTTTCTCACACCGGATACGTGGCCCGCGACGTACACAAGTGTGTGCTTGATGAACAGGGGTGCGTGTACCTGCTGTGCGATGGGGTGCTGGGCATTGTGCATACACAGGATGTGGTGCATGCGGCCAGTGCCGTAGAAACAGGGCGTTGGCAGACGGAAGAGGTGCAAGCTGCCGATTTGCCTGCACGCTTTGGTTTTGTGCGCAACCCGCAGCAGGCCCGCAGCAACCCGCCAGCAGGGAGCTAAAAATGAAAAAGGACCCGTCGGGTCCTTTTTTGCAGAAGCTGGGCACGGGCCAGGTTAATTCTGGGCCGCGTCCTCTTCCTTGGCTTCGGGCTGAGGTTCTGCAAAGTTACCACCTGCAGAATTGGCCATGTAGGCGACGGCACGGGCGATTTCCAGATCATTGAATTCGCCCCCCCCTTGAGGCGCCATGGCGCCTTTGCCTTTGAGTGCCGAAGTTACCAGCGCCTCAAAGCCGTGGCCCAGACGTGAGCCCCAGTCACCCGCTTCGCCAAACTTGGGCGCACCAGAAACACCTGTGGCGTGGCAGGCTGCGCATTGGCCTTTATAGACCTCCTCACCGCCACGCAGCGGACGGTTGGCATCACGGATTTCAATGGTGCCCACCTTCTGGATGCGCTGGGCCTGTGCCAGTTCATGCATGCCCACACCAGCACCCGTTTTGGGGGCCGAACCCACAAAGTTCACCAGGCCGATGATCAGAATCACAGGCAGGATGAAGGCGAGTACTACGGTGGTCAGCAGCTGTTTGGAGTTCTTGATGGGGCCGGTGTGGCCTTCTTCGTGGTGCTTGTCGCTCATGGCGTCCTCTGGCTATCGTGGGGCGGGAAAAACCAACAAAAAATTATATCGACCGGTCCTTTTTTTATCCCCACCACAGTGACCGTTCGACGGACACTGTGGTGCAGAGTTGACGCATCTCAACGATTGCTGACTTCCTGCTTGCCAAGACTGGCTTCAGACCAGCCGCCGCCTAGGGCTTTGTACAGATTGATTTGATTCAGTAACTGTGCAAGGCGAATCTGAACATCCGCTTGTTCCAGGGCAAACAGCGAACGCTGGGCATCCAGCAAGTCCAGATAACTGGCCACGCCGTTGCGATAGCGCAGGTCAGAGAGGTAAAAGCGCCTGCGTTCCGCTTCGGCCTGCGCTGTCTGCGCACGTGCCTGTTCTGCCAGCGTGAGGCGGCCAGCCAAGGCGTCGGATACCTCCTTGAAGCCGGTCTGAATGGCTTTTTCGTACTGCGCCACAGCAATGTCCCGCCCCGCGCGAGCAGACTCCAGATTGGCTGTCAGGCGTCCGCCGGTGAACAGGGGCAGATTGAGTGTCGGGCCGTCATTGAACCCCCAGGTGCGGTTGTTAAACAGGTTCGACAGCTCATTGCTGACACT
>JAEYRT010000275.1 GCA_023435325.1 Pseudomonadota bacterium
TGTGACTCCTTCGATTACTTGGCCACAGACTGCGCGGACAGCGGCAGCTCGGTATAGGCGCTCAAATGGGGCGCGCTCTCTTCCTGCGGGCCCTTCAAAATGGCCTTGCGCATCAACACCATCTCGATGATGAACATCACGGTGTAGATGGCCACGAACAGGCCGATGGTCAGCAGCAACGTGCCTGCGCCCAGGTTGGACACGGCCATGGCCGTGGGCAGCACGCCTTCAATGATCCAGGGCTGGCGGCCCACTTCGGCCACGATCCAGCCGCACTCGGCCGCAATCCATGGCAGCGGAATGGACAGCACGGCAAGCTTGAGCAGCCAGGGATAGGCATCGAGCTTGCGGCGTGCCGACAACACAAAAAAAGTAGCAGTCAGCACGATGAAGAACATGCCCAATCCCACCATCACGCGGAAGCTCCAGAACAGCAGCGCCACCGGCGGAATGGTGTCCACAGCAGCCTGCGCGATCTGCTCCTGGGTCGCCTTGCGTGGGTCATCGGTGTAACGCATCAGCAGCAGGGCATAGCCCAGATTGGTGCCGTGGTCCTCGAACGCAGTCGTGACGTCCGCAGGCACATCGTTGGTGTTTTTGAACGAACGGATGGTCTGCAGCGCGTCATAGGCCTTGATGCCGGAGACGATGCGCTCTTGCGCGCTCAACACCAGATCGTTGATGCCGGGGATTTCAGTATTCAACGAGCGGGTGCCGATCAGGCCCATGACCCAGGGAATGTGCACGGCATAGTGCGTTTCGCGCGCTTCCTGATCCGGGATGCCGATGGCGGTAAACGATGCGGGCGCAGTTTCGGTTTCCCACATGGCTTCAATCGCGGCCAGCTTCATCTTCTGGTGCTCGGACGACAGATAGCCCGACTCGTCTCCCAGGACCACCACCGACAGCGAAGCGGCCAGACCAAAGGAAGCGGCCACGGTCATGGAACGCTTGGCCAGCGCCACATGGCGGCCACGCAGCAAATACCAAGCCGAGATGCCCAAGACAAAGATGGCCGCCACGGTGTAACCGGCCGAGACAGTGTGCACAAACTTGGCCTGCGCCACGGGGTTGGTCAGCACGGCAAAGAAGTCGTTGACTTCCATGCGCATGGTCTGCGGGTTGAATACCGCGCCCACGGGGTTCTGCATCCAGCCGTTGGCAATCAGAATCCACAGCGCAGAGAAGTTGGAGCCCAGGGCCACCAGCCAGGTGGCAATCAGGTGCTGCACCTTGGTCATGCGGTCCCAGCCGAAGAAGAACAGGCCTACAAAGGTGGCTTCCAGGAAGAAGGCCATCAGGCCCTCAATGGCCAGTGGCGCACCAAAGATGTCGCCCACGTAGTGGCTGTAGTAACTCCAGTTCATGCCGAACTGGAACTCCATGACCACGCCCGTGGCCACGCCCATAGCGAAGTTGATGCCAAACAGCACGCCCCAGAACTTGGTCATGTCGCGCCAGATGGTGCGTCCGGTCATCACATAGACCGTCTCCATGATGGCCACGATGACCGCCAGACCGATGGTCAGCGGCACAAACAGGAAGTGGTAGAGCGCCGTTATCGCGAACTGCAGCCGCGATAGATCGACGATATCGAGGTCCATGGTGTTGTCCTTTCGAAAAGGTCCTTGAAGATGAGAAATCAGGGCGTGGCACAAAGCCACTGAAACAAACAAACGGGTTCAAACAAAGGCAATCGGGATGGACCGTGCGAGCCATCAATCCGGTCGCAGGCGCTGCACCAGCGTTTCAAACAAGGGCTCTCCACGCCTTGCCTGCGCGCGCAGCACGCCGCCTTCCATCCAGAGGATGCGATCGGCCATCCGGGCTTCACGTTGCAGATGCGTGCACAGCACAACGGTGTGACCACGGCTGCGCGCCTGCAAACGTTGCAACACGTCGCATGCAGTTGGCGTATCCAGACCTTCGCTCGGTTCATCCAGCAGCCAGCCCGGCTGCTGCGCCAAGAACAGGCGAGCCAGCCCCAGGCGGCGCGTCTGCCCGCCCGAAAGGCCCAGCCCCCCTTCGCCCAGGAGGCTGTCCAGCCCCTGCGGCATGGCGCGCACGTCGGCGGCCAGGCCGGCATCTTCCAGCGCATGCCACAACGCGGTGTCATCGGCCTGGGGTGCGGCAAGCCGCAGGTTGTCGCGCACGCTGTCCTGAAACAGGGCGACGCGCTGGGTCAGCCAGACGCTGGGGACGGCCGCCACCCGACCGCTGGTGGCAGTGTGCTCGCCAGCCAGCAAGGACAAAATGGTCGATTTGCCCGCACCGCTTGCACCAACAAGGGCAATACGCTCATTTTTCTGCACTTCGAAGGAAACTGCGCTCACAGCCGGTCTGCCGCTGTCGGCGTACTGCAGGCTGACTTGCTGCATGGCAAAAGCCAGGTGCGATTCCGGCTCCGAGCGTGTTGCCAGCGCTTCGCCAGCTTGCATGCGCGCGCCCAGGCGGCGTGCTGCCAGGCGGGTGCGCCCGGCTTCCAGCGCACCACGGCGCAGTGCCGAGAAAGGCTCCATGGCTGTCAACGCCACCAGCAAGGCCAGCGCTGCGCCAGGTGCACCCATCACCTCGGCCTGCACCAGATAGCCTGCGGCGGCCAGCACGCCAGCCAAAGTCAGCGCCCCAGCTATGCCAAAACCGGCGGCGGCTTGTGCATCCAGGCGGTTGAGTCGGTGATCAGCTTGGGCCACGCGTGCATCGGCCACCATCACGCGCTGACACTGCGCAGGCAGGCGACCAGCCATCAGCAATTCGGTTTGGCCTGCCACGGCATCTACGGCCTCGGCGCGCAGACGCTCCAGCGCCACGGCACGCTGTACGGCTGGTACCTGACTGCGCCGGACCAGCCACCAGGTCAGGCCGCCACCAGCTGCCAGCAACCACAGCAGCACGGCCATGCCCAGCCACCCTTGCAGCGCTCCCAGCACCACCGCTGCCAGCAAGGCCGCACCTGCCGCTGCGACCACTGGCACGATGAGGCGTAGATACAAGCTGTCCAGCGCATCCACATCGGCCGTCAGACGCTGCAACAAACGCACCGGACGCAATTGCAATTGACGCGCCGCACCGGGCTGTGCCCAACCTACAAACAGTTTTTCGCGCAACGCGGCCAGCACGGCCAGTGTGGCCTCATGGGTCACCAGACGCTCACCATACCGGCTGGCCGTGCGTCCCATGGACAGCAGGCGGATACCGGCCGAGGGCATGAACACATCAAATACCAAGGCGGTGGCAGGAAGCAGCCCCGCTATTGCAGTGGCGGCAATGAACCAACCCGACAGACCGAGCAAAGCCATTCCCATGACCACGGTCAGCGTTGCCATGATGACCCCGCCCACCCACCAGCGGCGTGGTGCCAGCCTGCCAAGCATGCGGGCCATGGTGCGCAACTCGATGCGGCGTTGCATGTGTTTCATGCTGCAAACTCCTGTAGCTGCAAGGAAATGGTGCGATCCATCAGCGCAGCCAGTGCCGGATCGTGGGTGGCCACCACCAGGGTCTTGCCCGCTGCCATGCGACGCAAGCTGTGCATGACGTGCTGGGCAGTGATGGGGTCCAGGTGGGCGGTCGGCTCGTCCACAAGCCACAGATCGGCATGCTGGTGCACCGCCATGCGCGCCAGTGCCAGACGCACGGCCTCGCCTCCAGACAGCCCCTGTCCACCCTCGCCCAGACTTGCACCCGCGCGCTGCGCAAAGGCTTGGCCCAGGCCCGCTTGCTCCAAGGCCTGCGCGACCTGCGCTGCGCTGGCACCGGCACGGCCCAGATCCACGTTGAACTGCACGCTGCCTGCAAAAATATGGGCTTGCTGTCCCATCCAGGCCATGCGCGTGCGCAGTTCGGGCCATTGCGCCTCTTGCACGGCTTGTCCGTCGAACAGCAGCTGACCTGATGGGACTGGCAGCAAACCTGCCATTTGTGCCAGCAGCACCGACTTGCCCGCACCACTGGGGGCCCAGATCGCCACATGCTCCCCGGCTGCAATGCGCAAATTGACAGCATCCTGTGCAGTTGGCCCATCAACTTGCAGCAGCAGGTTCCGCACTTCCACAGCCATGGCCTGCCGCGCCGCAGCAAGCATGACAGGGGGCTGCGCCAGCGCAGCAGGCACAGACAGGTGGTACTGGTTCAAGGTCTGCAGGCCTTTCATCGCGGCTTGCCCTGCCGCTCGGTCGTGCCATACGGCCGAGAGCTCGCGCAGCGGGTCAAAAAAACTGGGGGCCAGCATCAACACCCACAGGGCTTGGCCCAGGCTCAGCTTGTCGCCCCAGGCACCAAAAGGCAGATTGCCCAGCAAGTGAAAGCCCACATACATGGCCACCATGGCCACGCCCAGGGCCGAAAACAGCTCCAGCACCGCTGAAGACAAAAACGCAATGCGCAGCACACGCATGGTGCGCTCACGCAGCGACTCGGCATGGGCGCGCAAGCGGCTGGCTGTGTGCGGCACGGCATGCAGGGCGCGCAAGGTGCCCAGGCCACGCAGTCGGTCGAGCAAGAAACCGTTCATCTGGCCCAACTCCACCAGATGTGCCTCACTGGCAGCCTTGGCACGCCAGCCCACAATCGCCATGAACAGCGGAATCAAGGGCGCTGCAATCAACAGGATCAGGGCGGCCATCCACGACTGTGTGGCAACGGCCAGTGCAATCAGCGGCGAAACCACCATGACACGCCACATCGCAGGCTGGTAGCGCGACAACCACGGCACGATGGCTTCGGCCTGCTCGGCCAAGGCGCTGGCTGCCAGGCCCGAGGCGGCGCGGCTGCGGTCCATGGGCGAGGTGCTGGCGACGGCTTGCAAGGCCTGGGCACGCAGGGCACTGACCTGCGCACGTGCATGGACATAAGTCCGTCGCACGCCAAGACCATCACAGGCCGCACGCAGCACGCCCAGCACGGCCACCAGACCCACCTGCAGGAACAGATGCTCCTGAACCGTTCCATCCGCAAAGCATTGCACGGCCCAGGCAAGGACCGCCGCCTGCGGCAACCACAGCAACGATGCCAGCACCAACCAGCCACTGCCGGGCTGGTAACGCGGGTGTGGCTGTGGCACGGATGCACGGACAGACTGAGATGGGTCAAAGCTACGCATTTTTCCGAATTTTCAGTATTTACTGAAATTTATAGAAATGTTAAGCAATGCTTATTGCCCCATGTGCTTGTGACAGTATTTATCCCAGGAAATTGCTCGAGTGAACACCCATGAAAAAAGCACCCGAAGGTGCTTGCAGTTAGGGAGCAGAACCGCCCGGCTTATGCAGCCTGCAGCAGACGCTGGCGGGCCTCCTGATACTCCTGCTTGAATCGGGCAACCAATTCCGCCGCAGGCTGTACCTTGTCGATGCTGCCAATGCCTTGACCGCAGCCCCAGATGTCTTTCCATGCCTTGGTACGGCCCGAACCAAAATTCATGGCACTGGGATCCGACACCGGTAGGTTGTCAGGGTCCAGACCTGCAGCACGGATCGACGGCGCCAGGTAATTGCCATGCACGCCGGTGAAGAGGTTGGAATAGACCACATCGTCGGAATTGCAATCCACGATGGCCTGTTTGTAGGCCTCATCCGCACGCGCTTCCTCAGTGGCGATGAAGGCCGAACCGATATAGGCGAAGTCTGCGCCCATGGCCTGTGCCGCCAGGATGGCACCACCGGTTGCCATGGAGCCCGACAGTGCCAGAGGACCATCAAACCACTGGCGAATTTCCTGAATCAGCGCAAATGGGCTCTTGGTGCCCGCATGACCACCAGCACCTGCAGCCACAGCAATCAGGCCGTCAGCGCCCTTTTCAATGGCTTTGTGCGCAAACTTGTTGTTGATGATGTCGTGCATGACCACGCCGCCCCAGCCGTGCACCGCCTGGTTCACGTCTTCACGTGCACCCAGGCTCGTAATGACCAAAGGTACCTTGTACTTGGCACAGATTTCCAGATCATGCTCTAAGCGGTCATTGCTTTTGTGCACGATCTGATTGATGGCAAAGGGGGCTGCCGGTGCTTCAGGATGCGCCTGGTTGTGCGCAGCCAGTGTTTCGGTGATTTCTGCCAGCCAGTCATCCAGCAACTCAGCCGGACGGGCATTGAGCGCAGGCATGGAACCCACAATGCCTGCCTTGCACTGGGCAATGACCAGTTTGGGATTGCTGATGATGAACAAAGGCGAGCCAATCACTGGCAAAGCCAGGTTTTGCAGCACGGCAGGAATCTTGGACATGCGGGATCTCCGTCTTCGGAATAGAAACAAAACTGGCTGCTAGCGCTTGGTGGGCAAGCGTCAGCAGCTATTTTTATTGAGTGTATGTGCGGTCGTAAACATCACCGCACAGCGGCTGTCACGTGCGTGTCAGAACGCATCCAGCGCCAGGGCGCAGGCGCTGTCGCCTCCCATCAGGATGCTGTCGCGCAGGCTGGCGGTGCGGGACAGAATGTGCTCGGCATAGAACTGTGCCGTCACCACCTTGGCCTGCATGAATTCCACATCTTCGCCCTTGGCTACCTTGTCTTGTGCCACCAGCAAGGCCCGGCCCATTTGCCAGCCGGCCACCAAGTTGCCGGTCAACATGAGGTAGGGCACGCTGCCTGCGTACACGGCGTTGGGCGAAGCCTTGGCCTTGCCTGCCACAAAGTCCACCACTTCCAGGAAGGCTTCACGCGCAGCCTGCAGACGTTCGGCCATGGATTGCGCCGCTGCCGTGCCGCTGGCACGCAATTCGGTTTCGGTTGTGGCGATCTGCGCGGCAATCGCCTTGGCGTTTTCACCACCATCCCGGGCGGTCTTGCGACCTACCAAGTCGTTGGCCTGAATGGCTGTCGTACCTTCGTAGATGGTCAAGATCTTGGCATCGCGATAGTACTGGGCCGCACCGGTTTCTTCGATAAAGCCCATGCCGCCATGCACCTGTACGCCCAGACTGGTGACTTCCAGGCTCATCTCGGTGCTGTAGCCTTTGACCAACGGCACCATGAACTCGTAGAAGGCGGCATTGACCTTGCGCACCTCGGCATCAGGATGGTGGTGCGCAGCGTCATAAGCCGCGGCGGCGGTGCTTGCCATGGCGCGGCAGGCTTCGGTGACGGAACGCATGGTCATGAGCATGCGGCGCACGTCGGGATGGTGAATGATGGGTGCACTACCGGCCACGCTGCCATCGACAGGGCGGCTTTGCACGCGGTCACGCGCATACTGCACGGCACGCTGATAGGCGCGCTCGGATACACCAATGCCTTGCATGCCCACACCATAGCGAGCAGCGTTCATCATGATGAACATGTACTCCAGGCCACGGTTTTCTTCGCCCACCAGATAACCTGTCGCGCCGCCGTTGTCTCCATATTGCAGCACAGCCGTGGGCGAGGCCTTGATGCCCATCTTGTGCTCAATCGAGACGCAATGCACATCGTTGCGTGCCCCCAGACTGCCATCGTCATTGACCAGGAACTTGGGCACCACATACAGGCTGATGCCCTTCACCCCCTCGGGTGCACCAGCCACCCGGGCCAGCACCAGATGCACGATGATCTCCGCCATATCGTGCTCACCATAGGTAATGAAAATCTTGGTGCCAAAGATCTTGTAGGTGCCATCGGGCTGGGGCTCCGCCTTGGTGCGCACCAAG
>JAEYRT010000289.1 GCA_023435325.1 Pseudomonadota bacterium
GGATGGGGCTGTCCGACTACGTGCGTGCGGAGTTCTTGCGCAATCGCCAGCTGGACTACGTCAAAGCCGCGCGGGCGCTGGGAGTGCCCAACGGGCAGATCATCTGGCGCCACATTCTGCCCAACAGTCTGACACCGGTGGTCACGTTCCTGCCGTTTCGCATGAGCGCGGCCATTCTGGCGCTGACCTCGCTGGACTTTCTGGGCCTGGGCGTGCCACCGGGAACGCCCAGTCTGGGCGAACTGCTCAGCCAGGGCAAGAACAGCATTGATGCATGGTGGATTTCGCTGGGTACTTTCGCCGTGCTGGTGAGCACGCTGTTGCTGCTGACGTTCATGGGCGATGCCCTGCGCGACGCGCTGGACCCGCGCAAGGCAGAGCTTGCCGATGTCAAGGAGGGCGCGTGATGCAGCCAGCCAAAGAAACACAACCGCTGCTGTCCGTGCGCGACCTCAGACTGCGTTTTGGCCGCAAGCAAGTCGTGCATGGTGTGAGCTTTGATGTGCATGCAGGCGAGAAACTGGCCCTGGTGGGTGAGTCCGGCTCGGGCAAAACCATGACAGCCCTGAGCCTGCTGCGTCTGGTGGGGGATGCCACCATCAGTGGGCACGCCTTGCTTGAAGGGCGTGATCTGCTGGCACTGTCCGAACGTGACATGCGCGCCGTGCGTGGTGGCGATGTGGCCATGATTTTCCAGGAACCGATGACGGCCCTCAACCCCCTGATGCCTGTGGGCGCACAGGTGGCCGAAGTGCTGCAGCTCAAACAGGCCTTGAGCAAGCAGCAGGCCTTCGCGCAGGCCGTGGAGCTGCTGGCCACCACCGGCATTCCAGAGCCGCAACGCCGTGCGCTGAGCTATCCGCACCAACTCAGTGGCGGACAGCGTCAGCGCGCCATGATTGCCATGGCCCTGGCTTCCAGCCCCAAGCTGCTGCTGGCCGATGAGCCCACGACGGCACTCGACGTCACGCTGCGCATGCAGATTCTGGAGCTGCTCGGGGATTTGCAGCGCCAGACCGGCATGGCGATCTTGTTGATCACGCACGATCTGCATCTGGTGCGCCGCTTTGCGGACCGCGCAGCCGTCATGGAGCAGGGTGCACTCGTGGAGCTGGGCCCTGTGGCCGAGCTGTTCGAGCATCCCAAGCATGCCTACACACACAAGCTGCTGCACAGCCAGCCGGCGCGCGAGGTGCTGCCCGCACAGCCTGCAGCCAAGCCCGTGGTGCAGGCGCAGCAGCTGCGGGTGAGCTATCCGGTGCCGGTGCCTGGCATACGTGGGTGGTTCCGCAAGGGCGAGTTTGTCGCCGTGCAGGGGGCGGATGTATGCCTGCGCGAAGGGCAGACGCTGGGCATTGTGGGCGAATCCGGCTCGGGCAAGTCCACGCTGGCGCAGGCCATTCTCGGCCTTTTGCCGAGCCAGGGCACGCTCCAGATCACCGGTAAAAGCTGGCAGCAGCCCGCCATGCGCAACAGCGCCGTCAACCAGGCGCTGCGCCGCGAAATGCAGGTGGTGTTCCAGGACCCGTTTTCCTCGCTCTCGCCGCGCATGACGGTGGAAGAGATTGTGGGCGAAGGCCTCAAGGTGCACGCCCCTGGCATCAGTGTGGCGAGTCGGCGCGAACAGGTGCAGTCCGTATTGCTGAGCGTGGGTTTGAGTGAACAGCAGTTTCCCGGTCTGCTGCAACGCTATCCGCACGAATTTTCGGGTGGGCAACGCCAGCGTCTGGCCGTGGCGCGTGCACTGATTCTGCAGCCCAAGGTGCTGGTGCTGGACGAACCGACTTCTGCGCTGGATGTGACAATTCAAAAGCAGGTGCTCAGTCTGCTGCAGCGCCTGCAGCGGGAGCGAGGTCTGAGCTATCTGCTCATCACCCATGACATGGACGTGATCCGCGCCATGGCCCATGACGTCATGGTCATGCAGGCCGGCGAGGTGGTGGAAGCAGGGAGCGTGGAGCAAGTATTGCAGCAGCCGCAGCATGCCTATACCCGACAGCTGGTGCAGGCGGCTTTGTAAGCCATTCACGCATTTTTGCCGCAGCTTTACAAAGGATGCAGATTGGGTTTGCACGGCCAGCCTAGTATTGGCTGCATCAGCAATCACCTAGAAAGGGCTAGCGATGAACACCAAGCAATGGACTGCTGCGCTCACCGCCATCGTGCTGGGCACATCTTCCCTGAGCGCTTTTGCGCAACCCGGGCCGCACGGCCCTCATGGTCACGGCCCGGCACCGCGCGCTGCCCACGGTGGTCCGCAGTACAAGCATCCCGCGCCGCCTCCACGCCACAAGGCGCATCCCGGCGCACGCCCCGCGCAACCCGGGCACCCGCACGGCATGCCTCCAGGTCAGGCCAAACGCCTGGGTGCAGGGCCGCAGCACAACTGGGTCAAGGGCACACGCGTGCCACCGCAGTTCCGTACCTCGCACTATGTGGTCAATGACTGGCATCGCCATGGCCTCAAGCGTCCGCCTCGTGGCCACCAATGGGTGCAGTATGGGGGCGACTATCTGTTGGTCGCGATTGCCACCGGCGTGATCGCACAGCTGATCCTGGGCCATTGAAAAAGCAACGCTCCATGAAAAACGGCACATGAAAGTGCCGTTTTTTTATAGCTGCCAACGCTTGGTGGCAAAGGTTTTCCAATAGTTTTTTATTGAAAAGCCTTGTGTATCAAACGCTGAGTGCTCTCATTATTTGTAGCTGCCTGTAGGATTGACGCCGTCCTGGTGCACCCACAACACCTTCTGGGTGTCCACGCCCAACATGCGTGCCTGGTGCAAGAGCCGGTCTTCCACGCCATCCGGCAGGGAAGGCGTGCGCGAAAGAATCCAGAAATAATCCAGCTTGTCGCCAATCACCATGGCCCATTGGTAGTTCTCATCAAGTGCCACCACGTTGTAACCCGCGTAAAACGGGCCGAAGAAAGACACCTTCAGCGCAGCCACATCGGGCGCAATCATGGGTTTGGCCCTGCCGTGCGAGACTTTCCACTCGCCACGGCGCGGGTCGTAGCCACGGTTGATGACCTGAATGCTTCCGTCAGGCAGGTGGCTGTACTCGGCCTGTGTGCGCTGTAGGCCTTTTTCAAAGGTGTGGTCGATACGGGCCAGCTCATACCATTTGCCCAGATAGCGATCGAGCTCGAAGCCATCGACGGGATGCACACCTTCCGGAATGCGCGGATTGCGGCTGGCATAAAGGGCAGCACCCGCCAAGGCGGCCAGTCCAAGCGTGCACCACAGGCCGTTGTGCGAGCTGCTGGGGCTGCTATGGCTGGAGCTGGGCAACGGGGCGGCATTTCGCTCGATCTGGTGCTGCTGCAGCGCAGTTTTCAGGCTTTGTACCGTGTTGTGCAGTGAATCGTGAGCAGCACAGCGAGGGCATTCGGGTCGGGATTCGGTCTTGCAAGAGCGGCGAAAGAATGGCATGGGCATGATCCTGAAGCAAATACTGCAATGCGCCGCAAAGGCGCACGTTCAAGGCACACAGTATTTGTAACGCAACCCCGACCGGTTTGTAGGTCGCATCCGTGAATCCATGTGCTGAAGCGCCCAGCCTCGTGGCTTGCATACCAAAAAACGCAGAAAAAAGAGCAAAACACACAGTTGTGAGACAATTTTGTCAATCCCGCCGCATGCCGCGCTGCAGTATGTGGAAAAATACCGGGTTTACTGAAACCTCAACTGGAGAGATTGCCATGGGCAATAAGATCGTTACTGAAGCGGATCGCAAGCGCACCCCCCGTCCCGTTGCTCCCAACGGCGTGACCCTGCTGTCGCAAGGCCGTGGCCAGCGCGTGAGCCTGGAGCGTGGTTCGCACACTCGTAGCAAGAAGAACCCCGGCAAGCGCGCTCACTCGGGTTAATTCGCGAGAGCAGATAGGCGCACAGGCCTATCGCCGAAAAAAGCCTCAGGCCCTTGTCTGGGGCTTTTTTGTTTTTCCACTTTGCTTTTTCCCCCACTTTTGCGTCAGACGCTGTGCACTTGATTACGATGCACAGCTTTCACGCATGAAGGCACTGTCTTTCGTGCGGCCAGGAGAATATTCAGTCATGAGCGCCCCTACGCCCGCTACCTGCTTGCCAAAAGCCACGGCATCTGCTGATGCACCACTGAGTGTGGTGTGTCTGTGCGCCGCGTGGTGCGGTGTGTGTCGCCAGTATGAGTCGGAGTTCCGTGCCTTGCAGGCCAGATTTCCTCACGTGCGTTTTGACTGGGTGGATGTGGAAGATGAAGAGGCGCGGATCGGTGATGTGGATGTCGAAACCTTTCCCACATTGCTGCTGGGTCGTGGGGATGGGGCCTTGTTTCTGGGGCCGCTGCTGCCGCAAATCAAGGTGCTGGAACGCCTGATTGCCTCGTTTGTCGACGGCGCACCAGCAACGGCAACGTTGCCTGAACAGGCGCATGGGCTGTGGCGCCGCATTGCTGAGAAATGGCAGTAAGCCTGCAGGATTTGCTTTTGGCTTACATTGCGAATCAATGCTTTGCGGATACAATATGGCATTCACGACCAAACGGGCGGGTATCAACCGCCCTTTTTTTTTGGTCGCTTGCATTTGGAGCTCGAAGCCGCCAGCAAGCAATTGCAGGATGGTTATCGGGTTTTTTGTACTTCCGGGATTGAACTTAACACGTGGCACTACAGCAAATTGTTGAACAAACCGTAACGGGCCTGGGCTATGACCTGGTGGAGATCGAGCGTTCCGCAGGTGGCCTGCTGCGCATCACCATCGACCTGCCCTGGCAAGCACCCGAAGAGGGCGCTGAGCCATTGCCCGAGGCTTTTGTGACTGTGGAAGATTGTGAAAAGGTCACACGTCAACTGCAATTTGCGCTGGAAGTCGACGGAGTGGATTACAACCGCCTGGAAGTGTCTTCGCCCGGCATTGATCGCCCCCTGCGTCACGAGCAGGATTTCGTGCGTTTCGTCGGTTCCGAAATCGACATCACCCTCAAGGAAGCCATTGGCGCTGCAGGTGGCGGCGTGGTCAATGCCAATCGAAAGAAGTTTCGCGGCACGCTCGAGCGTGCAGAGGCTGGCGGCTGGCAGATTGTCTGGAGTGATGAGCCTGCGCGAAAACCCGGACAAAAAGTGAGCAAAAAGCGTGAGCCTGCACCTTTGCAGGCCATGGGTTTTACGCTGGACGAGCTGCGCGAGGCGCGTTTGGCACCAGTGGTGAACTTCAAGGGGCGTGGCGCCAAGCCCGCTTGAGATGCGAGCCCATTAGCAAAACAAGGTGTCCCGCTAGGCGCCACCGCTTGAAAGAATTGAAATTAGGAGAGTCATCGCATGAACCGCGAACTGTTGATGTTGGTTGAAGCCATTTCGCGCGAGAAGAATGTAGAACGCGATGTGGTGTTTGGCGCTGTGGAACTGGCTCTGGCGCAAGCGACCAAGAAGCTGTACGAAGGCGAAGTGGATATCCGCGTGGCGATTGATCGCGACAGCGGTGAGTACGACACCTTCCGCCGCTGGGTGGTTGTGCCTGACGATGCGGGTCTGCAAAACCCCGAAGCCGAAGAAATGCTGATGGACGCCGAAGACCGCGTGCCCGGCATCCAGGTGGGTGAATTCATCGAAGAGCAGATTGAATCGCTGCCCATCGGCCGTATCGGTGCGATGACTGCCAAGCAGGTCATCCTGCAGAAGATCCGTGACGCTGAGCGCGAAATGCTGCTCAACGAATTCATGGCCCGTGGCGAGAAAATCTTCACTGGCACCGTCAAGCGTATGGACAAGGGCGACATCATTGTCGAATCCGGTCGTGTGGAAGGCCGCCTGCGTCGCAGCGAGATGATCCCCAAGGAGAATCTGCGCAACGGCGACCGTGTGCGTGCCATGATCATGGAAGTGGACCTGACCCTGCGCGGTGCGCCCATCGTGCTGTCGCGTTCGGCGCCCGAGTTCATGATTGAGCTGTTCCGCAACGAAGTGCCAGAAATCGAGCAAGGTCTGCTGGAAATCAAGAGCTGCGCACGCGATCCCGGTAGCCGTGCCAAGATTGCAGTGTTTTCGCACGACAAGCGCGTGGACCCCATCGGCACCTGCGTGGGTGTGCGTGGTACGCGTGTGAACGCCGTGACGACGGAGCTGGCTGGCGAGCGTGTGGACATCGTGCTGTGGTCTGAAGATCCCGCACAATTCGTGATTGGTGCCTTGGCGCCCGCGAATGTCTCTTCCATCGTTGTGGATGAAGAAAAACATGCCATGGACGTGGTGGTGGACGAGGAAAATCTGGCCATTGCCATCGGACGTGGCGGTCAGAACGTGCGCTTGGCTTCTGAGCTGACAGGCTGGAAAATCAACATCATGGACGCGGCCGAATCGGCTCAAAAGCAGGCGGAAGAGACAGACTCTGCGCGCAAGCTGTTCATGGAAAAGCTGGACGTGGATGAAGAGCTCGCTTCCATCCTGGTGGAAGAAGGTTTTAGCAGCTTGGAAGAAGTGGCCTATGTGCCGCTGTCCGAGATGCTGGAGATCGAAGCTTTTGATGAGGAAACCGTGACTGAGCTGCGTGCCCGTGCCAAGGATGCGTTGCTGACCATGGAAATCGCTCAGGAAGAAAGTGTCAGCGCTGTTTCGCAAGATTTGCGCGACCTGGAAGGTCTGACACCCGAGCTGGTGGCCAAGCTGGCTGCCGGCGGTGTGTTGACTCGTGATGATTTGGCCGATTTGGCCATCGATGAACTGACCGATTTGACCGGTCAAACCGAAGACGAAGCCAAGGCTTTGATCATGAAGGCGCGTGAACACTGGTTCACCGACGGTCAGGAATAAGGGTCAGGGAGGATCGAACGGAGATATGTCTTTGAACACTGTTGCCGAGTTCGCGAACGAACTTAAAAAATCCCCTGAGACCTTGCTGGAGCAACTCAAAGCCGCAGGTGTGGCCAAGAATTCCAGCTCTGACGCCTTGACCGAATCGGACAAGCAAAAGCTGCTGGCGTACCTCAAAGCCACCCATGGCTCTGAAGGCGACGGCAAGAAGAAGATCACGCTGACGAAGAAGTCGACCAGCGAGATCAAGCAGGCCGATGCCACTGGTAAAGCCCGCACCATTCAAGTGGAAGTGCGCAAGAAGCGTACTTTCATCAAACGTGACGATGCCCCCGAAGTGGCTGCAGAAGCTGCAGCCCGCTCCGCACAAGCTGCGCAGGCTTCCCAAGAACTGGCACGCCGTGAAGAGGAAGCACGCAAGCAAGCAGAGATGATTACAGTACAGGAACAGGAATTGGCCAAAGAACGCCAAGAACGCGAAGAGCGCGAGCGCAAGGAACGCGAAGCCGAAGAGCGCGCGCGCGCTTATGCAGAGGCTGAGGCTGCCAAGCAGCGTCAAGCCAAGGAAGCACAAAAGGAAGCCCAGGCAGAAGCTGCTGCAGCGGCAGAGGCACGCGCCAAGGCGCAAGCTGAAGCCCGTGCCAAGGCTGAGGAAGAATCCCGCCAGCGTGCGGCGGAAGAAGCCGCTCGCGCCAAGGATCTGGAAGATCGTCGCCGCAAGGCGTTGGCTGAGGCGGAGGCTATCCGCGCCATGATGTCGGCACCCAAGAAGGTGCTGGTGGCCAAGAAGCCGGAAGAAGCCAAGCCCGCCGCCAAGACCGAAGCCGGCAAGCCTGCCGTCAAGGGCACGCTGCACAAGCCGGCCACGGGTGCCCCGCGCCCGGGCACCGGTGCGCCCGCGCCCTCGGGTCC
>JAEYRT010000104.1 GCA_023435325.1 Pseudomonadota bacterium
ATGCAGGCCTGCATCAAGGGGCATATCGATATGGTGCGCCAATTGCTGAAGATGGGCGCCAAGCTCAATCACCCGGGTTGGACGCCATTGCACTACGCGGCCAGTGCCGATACCGAGCACAGCGTGGAAATCGCGGCCCTGTTGCTGGAGCACCATGCCTATATCGATGCCGAGTCGCCCAACAAAAGCACGCCGTTGATGCTTGCAGCGCAGTATGGCTCGGAAGCCATGGTGAACTTGCTGCTCAGCGCTGGTGCCGATGTGCAGCTGCGCAATCAGCTGGGTCTGACGGCGGTGGACTTTGCCCGCCGTTCCGAGCGCGATTTCATGGTGCAGCTGCTGGAGCAGGCCTATCAGGCCACGCGCAGATCGAAAGCTTCCTGGTAAGGCCGCCGGTGGGATGAATCAATAATCAAGAAAAAGAGCGTGCTGCGTAAGCAGGGCAGGCACTTCAGATAGTTTTGTCTCTGAAACACTTGCTGCGCTTGCGCAGGATGCTCTTTTATTGTTGGTGAACCTGTGGTGCTTATTCGCCGGTATAGGTTTGCAGGCGGGCATACAGACCGTTCATCGCCAGCAATTGTGCGTGCGTCCCTTGTTCGGCAATGCGGCCGTGTTCCATGACCACCACGCGGTCTGCATGCTCGATGGTCGAGAGGCGGTGGGCAATCACCAGCGTGGTGCGGCCTTCCATCAGTTTTTGCAGCGCTTGCTGCACCAGGCGCTCGGATTCCGTATCCAGTGCGGAAGTGGCCTCGTCGAGAATCAGCACCGGCGCGTCCTTGTACAAAGCGCGGGCAATCGCCAGACGCTGGCGCTGGCCGCCCGAGAGCTGCGCGGCATTGTGGCCCACCTCGGTCTGGATGCCCTGCGGCATCTGGCGCACATGGCTGGCCAGGTTCGCCGCTTCCAGACACGCCCACACACGTGCTTCGTCCACCACTTGTGCACCCAGAGCCACATTGGCGGCCACGGTGTCGTTGAACATCACCACGTCCTGGCTGACCATGGCGAACTGCTGGCGCAGATAACCCAGGTCCCAGTCGGTCAACGGCACCCCGTCCATGCAGATTTCGCCCGAAGTGGGGTTCAGGAATCGTGGCAACAGATTCACCAGCGTGGTTTTGCCCGCGCCTGAAGGGCCTACCAGAGCCACCACTTCGCCGGGCTGCACCTGCAGACTCAGGTTTTGCAGGGCTGGGGCCTTGTCTTCTCCGAAGGAAACGCTCACTTGGCGCAGCTCGATCAACCCCTGGGGCGCGGCAGGGCGCTGCGTGCCGCTGTGTTCGGGATCCGTGTTTTCAAGCAGGTTCAGACCGCGTTCCAGTGCAGCCACGCCGCGCGTGATGGGATTGGCCACGCTGGCCAGACGGCGCATGGGAGCAATCAGCATCAGCATGGCGCTGATGAAGGCCACAAAGCTGCCGACCGTCACGTCGCCAGAGGCCGAAGTGCGGCTTTGCCACAGGGCGATGCAGATCACGGCAGACAAGGCTACGGCAGCGAACATCTGTGTCAGCGGCGTCATGGCCGAAGAGGCAATCGTGGACTTGATGGCCAGACCACGCAACTGGCGGCTGATGCGTTCAAAGCGCTTTTCCTGCTCAGCTTGTGCACCATGCAGACGCACCATGCGGTGGGCCAGAAAGTTCTCCTCCACCACATAAGCCAGTGAATCGGTGGCGTTCTGGCTGTTCTTGGTGATGCGGTACAAGCGCTTGGAGAGCGTGCGCATGATCCAGGCAACGCCGGGCGCCACCACGCCCACGATCAGGGTCAGCTGCCAGTTCAGATACAGCAGATATCCCAGCAGGGCGAGCAGGGTGAAGCCATCGCGCGAGAGCGTGATAAAGGCATTGACCAGTTGGCGTGCGCCTGTTGCCACCTCGTACACCACGGTGTTGGACAGCGAGCTGGCGGACTGGTGTTGGAACAGCTGCATATCGGCATTCTGCAGACGCCGGAACAGTACTTCGCGCAGGCGCAGCATGGCGTCATTGGCAATTTGCGACAGGGCATATTGCGCCAGAAACTGGGCCAGCCCTCGCAAAAGGAAGACACCGATGATCGCTGCCGGGACCATCCACAGATCCAGCGTGCCATCGGTGAAACCGCTGTCAAGCAGCGGCTTGAGCAGGGCGGGAATCATGGGCTCGGTAGCCGCGCCCAGCAAGGTGGCAACAATTGCGACGAACCAGGCAAGCTTTTGATTGCCAAAATACGGAGCCACGCGCAGCAGGCGCGTTTTCAGTGGCAGGTTGGAGGGTTCGTGCTGCTTCATCAAAAGGGCGGTTCCGGGAACTAAAGGTGGGAGAGGATTCTAAGTGGACGTAATCATCCCACGCCGTACACATTGACACAGCGACAATGTCTCCAGACCTACAGAACTATGTGTAACATCCTAGGAGCACCCGGAGCCCCATCCGGCACATGATGGCTGCGCATGAACACCTCTATCAATACCCTGTCTGAATCCCTTCACGTTGCGAAACCTGTCGCGACCCGTCGCTCTATGCTTGCTGCATTGGCTGCCACTCCGGCTTTGCCGGCGCTGGCGCAGTTCCGTGTGGAAGTGACAGGCGTAGGTCTGACCCAACTGCCCATTGCTCTGCCTGAATTCAAGGGCGAAGCAGGGGCGCCGCAAAAGATCTCCCACATCATCCGCGCTGACCTGGAGCGCAGCGGCCAGTTCCGCAATATCGATGCGGCCGGCGAGCAACTGGACGAGACCTCGCGCCCCGACATGACGCAGTGGCGCCAGCGCATGGCCGATGCCCTGGTGACTGGCAGCATCACCAAACTGTCCGACGGCCGCTTTGATGTGCGTTTTCGCCTGTGGGATGTGGTCAAGGCCCAGGATCTGGGCGGTCAGGGCTTTGCCGTCACGCAAGCCGACCTGCGTCTGGTAGCCCACCGCATTGCAGACTTCGTGTATGAAAAACTCACGGGCGAGCGCGGCATCTTCTCCACGCGCATTGCCTATGTGACCAAGGCAGGGCGTCGTTACGTGCTGTGGGTGGCGGATGCCGATGGCGAGAACGCCCAATCTGCGCTGTCGAGCAGCGAACCCATCATTTCTCCTGCCTGGTCCCCCAATGGTGGTGAGCTGGCCTATGTGTCGTTTGAAGCACGCAAGCCTGTCGTCTATGTCCATGAAGTGGCCAGCGGCCGTCGCCGTCTGGTGGCCAATTTCCGCGGCTCCAACAGCGCGCCTGCCTGGTCACCGGATGGTGCATCGCTGGCAGTGACGCTGACCCGCGATGGCCTGTCCCAGCTCTACCGCATCAGTTCCCAGGGCGGTCAGCCCACACGTCTGATGCAAAGCAATGGCATTGATACAGAGCCTGCTTTTTCTGCCGACGGTAAAACCATTTTCTTTGTCAGTGATCGCGGAGGTTCGCCACAAATCTACAAAGTGGCAGCTTCCGGAGGTAGCGCTCAGCGCGTGACCTTCACAGGAAATTACAACATCTCGCCCTCTGTCAGCCCTGATGGCCGGTGGTTGGCCTACATTTCTCGCATGAATGGTGCTTTTAAGCTCTGTGTCATGGAGCTGGGAACGGGGACTACCTCGGTCATCACCGATACATCGGAAGATGAAAGTCCCAGCTTCGCACCGAACAGTCGCCTGATCGTTTATGCCACCAAGCAAGGAGGTCGTGAGGCGCTCATGACAACCACCCTGGACGGCAAGATCAAAGCACGTTTGGCGGGTCAAGGTGGGGAGATTCGTGAGCCTGATTGGGGTCCGTATCAAAAATATTAATTTTGCGTAAACCTTTGTTAAGGGCTTACGTTCTATTAATTACCTAGCATTTCTAGGCAAGGAGAATTTCATGATTACATTTAAGCGTGTTTCTATCGCTCTGTCCGTAGCCGCTTTGTTGGCAGGCTGCTCTTCCGGCGTCAAGCTGGACGAGAACGCCAATGCCAACGCTGGCAACAATGGCGCCACCACTTCTGGCTCCGCCAGCGGCGTGGCTGGTGTGGATTTGACCGGTTCGCACGTGGATGCGGACGGTGGCCCCAAGGGTGTTGGCCGTGTGGTGTACTTCGACTTCGACAGCTTTGTTGTCAAGCCTGAAGCACAAGGTCTGGTGGAAGGCAACGCCAACTTCATCAAGGCCGACCCCGCGCGCAAGGTAACCGTTGCCGGTCACACCGACGAACGCGGTGGCCGCGAATACAACCTGGCACTGGGTCAAAAGCGTGCTGAAGCTGTGCGCCGTTCGCTGAACCTGCTGGGTGTGAGCGACAGCCAGGTGGAAGCTGTGAGCTACGGTGAGGAAAAGCCAGCCGCTATGGGTAGCGATGAATCGGCTTACTCGCAAAACCGTCGCGCTGAAATTTCCTATCGTTAAAGCATGAACATTCGCAATGGTTCTTTGCGGATGACAGCCCGTGCACTGGCAGCTTTGAGCCTGTGCACGGTGTTTGTGCATCCTGCACACGCCTTTTTGGAAGATGCGGAGGCACGACGCGCCATTCTGGAGTTGCGCCAGCGCTTCGACAGCAACGCGGAAGAGACGGCCCAGATTCGCCGCAGCATGCTGGATTTGCAATCGCAAATCGAAAACATGCGACGCGAAATGGCGCAGCTCACCGGCGCCAAAGAACAACTTGAACGTGAAGTGGCCGAGTTGCAGCGTCGCCAAAAAGACCTGGCAACGGGAATGGATGAGCGTCTGAGCAGATTCGAGCCTGCAGCAGTGCAGGTCGATGGCCTGGAGTTCACGGCAGACCCTGCGGAAAAGCGTGACTTTGATGCGGCGCTCGAAATGTTCCGTGCAGGCGATTTTCCCGCCGCGCGCAGAGCATTTGCCAATTTTGTGAATGCCTATCCCAGCAGCGGTTACATGCCGTCTGCACGTTTTTGGCTTGGCAATACGCAATACGCCGGACGTGATTACAAGGAAGCCATTGCGAACTTCCGTTCCATGCTCAATGCAGCACCCCAGCATGCCCGAGCAGCAGATGCGGCGCTGGCAATCGCCAACTGTCAGCTGGAGTTGAAGGAAACCAAGAATGCAGTGAAAACACTGCAGGATCTGGTGGCCAACTACCCGAACTCTGAAGCGGCCGTAACGGCCAGAGATCGTCTGCAACGATTGAAGTGATGACTTCTACTGAAAATGTGAATTCCACCATCGCCGGCACAGCCGGCGATGGCTTTTTGGGTGATGCAGATTTGCAGCGCCGATTTGGTGGGCTCGAGCGTCTGTACGGGGTGCAGGGTGCGGCACGTATTCGCCAAGCGCACGTGGCAGTGATTGGCGTCGGTGGAGTGGGGTCCTGGACAGCAGAGGCGCTGGCACGCAGCGGCGTTGGCACCTTGACATTGATCGATCTGGACAATGTGGCGGAGTCCAATATCAACCGCCAGATCCATGCACTGACAGATACCGTGGGCAAGGCCAAGGTCGAGGCCATGCGAGAACGAATTGCGCAGATCAATCCGGCGTGTGTCGTGCACTGTGTGGAAGATTTTGTCGAACCAGATAACTGGCCCGGCATCCTGCCTGCTGGTGTGGATGCGGTCATTGATGCCTGTGACCAGGTCAAAGCCAAGCTGGCAATGGCCCAATGGGCGCGGCGCCACAAACGGCTGTTCATTTCCGTCGGCGCTGCAGGTGGCAAGCGCTTGGCACACAAAGTGGAAATCGATGATCTTTCCCAGACCACGCATGATCCATTGCTGGCCCAGTTGCGCTACCGTCTGCGCAGAGAATGTCATGCGCCCAAGGATGGAAAGAAGATGGGGGTGATGACGGTCTTTAGCCGGGAAACCGTGATGCAACCCGACGCCTCCTGCCAGCTTCCGGGTAGCGATGGCAGTTTGAACTGCAGTGGTTATGGCTCCGTGGTGGCCGTGACGGCGACATTTGGTCAATGCGCCGCAGGCTGGGTGCTTGATCAAATTTCAAGCAATCTCAAAAAATAGCATGTTTTGCCCAAAGTGCAAAAAAACCGATGCTACAATTCACCCATTCGCTAGTTGGGCAGTTTGCTTGATTGGCAGGTCGGGTCTTTAGCTCAGTCGGTAGAGCAGCGGACTTTTAATC
>JAEYRT010000149.1 GCA_023435325.1 Pseudomonadota bacterium
CACCAGGGGCGCACGGTACGCTGGCGGGTGCTGTTTCGCTCGGACCACCTGGCGGGACTGACCCCACAAGGGTTGCAAGCCCTGCAAGCCCTGGGCATTCGCCGCAGCGCCGACTTTCGCGGAGAGCTGGAACGCAGCACCGACGCCTACCTTTGGGAAGGCCTGACCACGCATGCGCTGACGGTCGAGCCCACCGTCGTGCAAAAAGCCCTGGCCCTGGTGCACAGCGGCGGCAGCCTGAGCGTGCAGGACACGGTGGTCATGATGCAGGAAACCTACCGCCACTTTGTGCGCGACAACGCCGCGCAGTTTGCGCGCCTGTTTACCTTGCTGCTGGAAGAGGATGCGCCCACGGTGTTTCACTGCACGGCCGGCAAGGACCGCACGGGCTGGGCCGCAGCGCTGATCCTAGAAGCCCTGGGCGTGGCGCGCCACGACATTGAGCAGGACTATCTGCTGACCAACCAGTACTACCAGCGCCCTGCCGCCATGGCTGCGCGCGCAGCGCTGACCGTGCCTCAGGAAATCCTGCAGGTGCTGTGGCGCGTACAGCCGGAGTTTCTGGCCAGCGCCTATGCGCTGGTGGAGCAGGAGTACGGTGGCGTGCCTGCTTATTTGCACGATGTGCTGGGGCTGGATACAGCAGCGCAAAACGAATTGCGCATGCGTTATTTGCAGGCCTGATGTGGGGTGAGGCAGCAAAGCAGGTGCTGGCCGTGCATTTATTCTGATTGCGCTAAACTGCCAAATTAAGAGCACGTTGCGCTTGATTCATCAGCGTTTGTGACATCTTTTAACCACCAAAGCAAAGGTGGCGCTGCCGTGCCATCGACGCTGTATGTCAGGTATTGATATGTTTCGCCGCCGTTTTTTGCTTGCTGCCGCAGCGACCAGCACTTTGTGGATCAGCGCCTGCTCCCAGGCAGTGCCCACGAAGATCAGCGTCACTCAGGCGCAACTGGGACAGGGGCTGGCTGCGCACTTTCCCAAGCAATTCCCGATTGCCGGTCTGCTGCAGCTGGAGATGCAGCAGCCACAGCTGATATTGGTGCCGGCCACCAATCAGCTGGAAACCACGTTGGTGGTGACATTGTCGGGCCCGGCCCTGCGCCAGAACTTCCATGGCCAGATGCACGTGCGTTTTGGCCTGTACTACCAGCCCAAGGACCGCAGCGTGCGTGCCCAGCGCGTGGAGGTGCTGTCGCTGCAATTGCAGGATGCGGCACCTGCCTTGGCCGATATGGTCCAAACCTACGGCCAGCGCGTGGCACAGCAAGCGCTGCAGGACTTCCCGCTGTACCAGGTCAAGCCTGAAGAGCTGGAGTTGGCCGACAGCCTGGGTTTGCAGCCCGGCGCAATCACCGTCACCGAACAGGGGCTGGATGTGGCCATCGTGCAAAAGCCCGCTGCTGTGGGCGGCGTCTGAATGCACGCGGGGCAAGACCTCTAGGTCTTTGCGCAGCAACTCGTTACCATCGCAGCAACCCAACCCTGGTGCCACAGCGCTCTGGCTGTGGCCTTGCATGGAGTGAATGATGATGTCGCAAACCCAACCAGCGCACCCCATTACCCGCAAGTGGCCAGCCCAGTTTCCCGACTGGCTGCAGCTGTACTCTCTGCCAACACCGAACGGCATCAAGGTGTCGGTCATGCTGGAAGAAGTGGGCATGCCCTACGAAGCCCACCGGGTGGACATCCATGCCAACGACCAGTTCTCTGCGGAGTTTCTGGCGCTCAACCCCAACAACAAAATCCCTGCCATTTTGGATCCCCACGGTCCCGGCGGTCAGCCGCTAGCGCTGTTTGAGTCAGGTGCCATCCTGATCTATCTGGCCGAAAAATCGGGCCAGCTGCTGCCACTCGATGCCGTGCAGCGTTATGAAACCCTGCAGTGGCTGATGTGGCAAATGGGGGGCGCTGGGCCCATGTTTGGTCAGGTCGGCTTTTTCCATCGCTACGGCGGCAAGGACTTTGAGGACAAGCGCCCGCTGCAACGCTATGTGAACGAGGCCAAACGCCTGCTGGGCGTGCTCGACCAGCGTCTGGCCAACCGTGAATGGATCATGGGGCGCGACTACACCATTGCCGACATCGCCGTGCTGCCCTGGGTGCGCTGCCTGCATGTGAACTATGAAGCTGACGAACTGCTGGATTTGCCCAGCTTCAAAAATGTGCAGCGTGCGTTGGCAGCATGGTTGGACCGCCCTCCCGTGCAGCGCGGATTGGATATGCCGCCTGCACCAAACGGCAAATAAAGCCGTCACTGTCTTGTAAGTGGAACGCTCTGTTGCAGCTGCAGGGGCTTGGTACGCGGGGGATACGGCCTTATCTTTGCAGCATCGCAACGCTGCAGGTTGCTCGCCATGGGGGTGAGCATGGCAGCACTTGAGCAGGAGCGACACCATGTCTGCATCCCCCATCATCCAGACTCTGCCACTGGGCGCACAGTGGCCTTGCATCGACCCCTTCTTGTTCTGTGCCCACCACAACGATGCCTATCCCGCCGGGGATGGTCGCATGGGTGTGCAGGCCGTGGAGCTGCAAGACCGCCCCGTGGGCAGCGACTTCAGCAACAAAGACGGTTTTTCCATGTACCACGGCGACCATGTGCCGGGTTTCCCTGGTCACCCGCACCGCGGTTTTGAAACCGTGACGCTGGTGCGCAAGGGCCTGATCGATCACGCCGACTCACTCGGCGCAGCCGCACGCTTTGGTGGTGGCGATGTGCAGTGGGTCACGGCGGGCGCCGGCATCATGCACAGCGAGATGTTCCCGCTGCTCAACACCGACGAGCCCAATCCGCTGGAGCTGTTCCAGATCTGGTTGAACCTGCCGGCCAGCCACAAGATGGTCAAGCCCCACTTCACCATGTTGTGGAACGAGCGCATTCCGCTCCTGCACCACAGCGATGCCCATGGCAAGAAGACCACCGTCACCGTGATCGCCGGCACACTGGCTGGTGCCGATGCACCGCTGCCCCCGCCCCCCGAGTCCTGGGCCTCGCAAGCAGATGCGGATCTGGCGATCTGGACCATTCGCATGGAACCCGGTGCCCGCTGGAGCCTGCCCCGGGC
>JAEYRT010000165.1 GCA_023435325.1 Pseudomonadota bacterium
GACCAGGGCTGTGTTCTGCTGCGTCACATGTTCCATCTGCGTGGTGGCCTGCGTGACACTGGTCAGGCCGCGGGCCTGCTCCTGTGAGGCAGCAGCAATGGTGCGAATCAGATCGGACACTTGCTGCACCGACGTCACAATATCATTCATCGTCGCACCCGCCTGCTCCACATGCTGGGTGCCGCCCAAGACGCGCTGCGAGGACTCCTGAATCAGCCCCCGGATTTCACGGGCTGCCTCACTGGAGCGCTGCGCCAGGGCACGCACTTCGCTGGCGACCACCGCGAACCCGCGCCCCTGCTCTCCGGCACGTGCGGCCTCCACGGCGGCATTGAGCGCCAAGATGTTGGTCTGAAACGCGATGCTGTCAATGACACCCACGATATCGCCAATGCGTTGCGAACTCTGGGCGATGGAATGCATGTGTTCCACCACCTCCGTCATCAGCGCTCCACCTTGGCAGGCCACTTGGGCGGCATTGTCGGACAGCGTGCTGGCGCGATGCGCGCTTTCGGCGTTTTGCTGTACCGAGGTCGAAAGCTCTTCCATGCTCGATGCCGAATGCTCCAGCGCCGCGGCTTCGGTTTCGGTGCGCTGCGACAAGTCCTGGTTGCCGCGCGCAATCGCCCCTGCATTCGCATGGATGCCGTCCACCGCCACCCGCACGTCACGAAATGCAATGTGCAGGCGCTCCAGGAAACGGTTGAGCTGCTCGCACATGCGCCCGATCTCGGCTTTGTCCGTCGTCTGCAGGCGGGTCGCGAGATTCAGGCTTTGCGTCACTGCAGCAATCTGTCGCTGCAACGACTCCAGTGGATGCAGCAAGGAAGTCGCCAGCGGGTACAGGAGGACCAGACCCAGCAGCAGCAACGCGCCGCCAGCGCCCAGCGCCAGCCACTGGCTGCGGTCGATGCTCTGGGTAATTTCTGCCATGGGCATCTGAGCGATCAAGTAGCGCTGCAAATCAGGCAGATACAGTGCGCCGACATAGCTGTCCTGACCATCCAACTGCGTGTGCACAATGGGCAATGTCTGCTCGCGCACCAGTTGCCAATCATTGGCCAGCAGACTCGAAAAGCCTGCGGTGTCACGCAGATTCAGACGCCCGGCCTGCTGTGCATCCGGATGCACATCCACCAGACCATCGGGGCGCACCAGCATGACGCTGCCCGTGCTGCCCACCTTGTTGGCACGAATCAGCTGCGCCAGTTGCTCCATTCCCATGCCTCCCCCGGCGACGGCAGCAGGCAAGGCACCGCGCCGGGCTTCACCACGGTAATTCACAAACATGAGCAGTTGCTTGCTCAGCGGGTTGCTGTCCAGGTTCAGCTCAAAGGTATTGCTGCCACGGACGAAGTTGAAATACCAGTGGTTGGTGGCATCGCTCTCCAGCATCAGACGGCTTTGGAGCTGACCGTTTTCGTAGTGGTAATAGCGCACCCCCTCTGCCTGGCTGGCTGCCAGAAAAACGGCATTGGCCTTCAGGGAACGCTGCGCGCGCGCCATGATCTGTTCGATTTGCGGTAGCCACTCCTGCGGGCTTCCGGCTTCCAGCCACCGGTGGATGGTCGTGTGGTTGGCCAGTGCTTCCGATCCGGCAATGGCGAGATTGAGCTGCGCCTGCACGCTTGCAGCCACCGAATGCAGCTGTGCGGGCAGCTCATACTGCTGCACACGCCGTTGCTGCTCCTTGCTGGCGAGCGCCGATTGCAGCAGCACCACCATCAACACCGTCACACACAATGCCAGGGCTGCAGCCAAAAAGAAGCGACTGCGCAAGGACCACGAGCGCCATGCGCCTGTCACTGAAACAGGATGTGCCACCTGCATGCTGCGAGACCACTCCATAACCACCCCTCTAGAACGTAACCTTATGTATCTGCGATTCATTCTAAAGAGGCATGACAGCGATAAAGCATGGCATTTCTCGCCACCCAACCTCGCCAAACACAGGCTTGCGGCACGCCATGCGTCCCTGCAGAGCAAGCACCCACACGCAAGCTCCAAGGCAGCACGTTGCTTGATGCAAATCAAGAATTGAGCGGTCCCAATACCCTCTGTGTCACACTGTGTTTTTCCCCTCCCGGAACATGGAGCCATGACCAGCTTTTATGACTTTCAGGCCACCTCGATTGCAGGCGCTACGGTTGAAATGTCGCAATACCGCGGCAAGGTCGTGTTGGTGGTCAATACCGCCAGCGCCTGCGGTTTCACACCACAGTTCGAAGGGCTGCAGCTGCTGCACCAGCAGCACGCCGGGCGCGGTCTGGCGGTTCTGGGATTCCCCTGCAATCAGTTTGGTCAGCAAGACCAGGGCAGCAACGCAACCATTGGCAGCTTTTGCCAGCGCAACTATGGTGTGCAGTTTCCCATGATGGCCAAGGTCGAGGTCAATGGCGCACGTGCCCATCCGCTGTTTGCCTGGCTCAAGGCCCAGGCACCAGGCATCTGGGGCACGAAAATGATCAAATGGAATTTCACCAAATTCCTGATCGGGCGTGATGGGCGCGTGCTGCAGCGCTACGCACCCAAGGTCACACCGCAAAGCCTAGCGGCAGACATCGAGTCTGCCTTGCAAGCGCCTGTACCT
>JAEYRT010000193.1 GCA_023435325.1 Pseudomonadota bacterium
GCTCCTTATAAAAGCCCATGCCCCTGATCTCAAGACGGGAGCTTGTAATCAAGGAAAATACGCCCCCTATGAAAGCCCCTGAACTGCTGCTTCCCGCCGGCTCGCTCGACAAGATGCGCGCCGCTTATGACTTTGGCGCCGACGCTGTCTATGCTGGCCAGCCGCGCTACTCCCTGCGTGCGCGCAACAACGAGTTCCGCATGGAACAGATTGCCCAAGGCATCCAAGAAGCCCACCAGCGCGGCAAAAAATTCTTTTTGACGTCCAACGTCATTGCCCACAACGACAAGATCCGCACCTACCTGCGCGACATCGAGCCCATCATCGAGATGAAGCCCGATGCGCTGATCATGGCCGACCCCGGCCTGATCATGATGGTCAAGGAAAAGTGGCCCGAGACCGTGATTCACCTCTCGGTGCAGGCCAACACCACCAACTACGCCACCGTCAAGTTCTGGCAGAAGATGGGCGTGGAGCGCATCATTCTCTCGCGTGAGCTGTCCTTGGATGAGATCGAGAAGATCCGCCAGGAATGCCCCGACATGGAGCTGGAAGTGTTCGTGCACGGCGCGCTGTGCATTGCCTACTCGGGCCGCTGCCTGCTGTCGGGCTACTTCAACCGCCGTGACCCCAACCAGGGCACCTGCACCAATGCCTGCCGCTGGGAATACAAGACGCACGATGCAGCTGTGGACCCCAACACGGGCGAAGCATTGGGCCAGGCCATGGACAAGGGTTTCAACTTCGAAGATGCCAAGAACGATCTGGACAACCAGTTCACCAGCACCTGTGGCGACCAAAAGCGCCACCCCAAGGCCGACGCTATTTACCTGCTGGAAGAAAAGGGACGTCCCGGCGAAATGATGCCCATCATGGAAGATGAGCACGGCACCTACATCATGAACTCCAAGGACCTGCGTGCCATTGAGCACGTGGAGCGCCTGGCCAAGATTGGCGTCGATTCGCTGAAGATCGAAGGCCGCACCAAGAGCCTGTACTACGTGGCCCGTACCGCGCAGACCTACCGCCGCGCGATTGACGATGCTGTGGCTGGCCGCCCCTTCAACCCCCACCTCATCACCGAGCTGGAAGGCCTGGCCAACCGCGGTTACACCGGAGGTCTGCTGGAGCGCCGCCCCGCCAACGACTATCAGAACTACGAAACCGGCACCTCGGTGCTGCAGCGCAGCCACTTTGTGGGCCAGGTGCGTGGTTACGAAAACGGTCTGGCCGAAATCGAAACCATGAACCGCTTTGCCGTGGGCGACATGATTGAAATCATTCACCCCACCGGCAACCGCACCATGAAACTGGAGCAGATGTTCAACATGGACGGCGAGCCCGTTCAAGTGGCCGCAGGCAACCCCGTACGCGTGCGTATTCCCGTGGAAGGCCCTGTGGAAGGCGGCCTGATCTCGCGCCTGCTGCAACCCGCGAACGCTTAAGCAGCAATAGCAATAGTGATAGCTGTCAGCGCTTGACTGCAAAGCATTTGAGATACATAAATAACTGAAAACGAGACACAGCAAGCGTTAGCTGCTTCCATTTTTGAAAGGCACCTGTGGGTGCCTTTTGACATTTTGACTTCGGCAGCGCAGACGCTACAGTGCGCAGCCTGTAAAGATTGAAATCCCATGAGCCCTGAAGAGATTGTTGTCCTGCCTGAACTCAAGGCCTATATCGACCCCTTGACCCCCGACGAATACGAAGCGCTGGAGCGCAGCATCCTCGACGAAGGTTGCCGCGACGCGCTGGTGCTATGGGGCAATACCTTGGTCGATGGCCACAACCGCTACAGCATCTGCCAGAAACACGGCCTGCCGTTCAAGACCGTCCAGAATGAACGCTTTCAGAACATGGAGGACATCCACCTGTGGATGATCGACCAGCACCTGGGCCGCCGCTCGGTCTCCGACTTCCAGCGCGGTGTGCTGGCGCTGCGCAAGCGCGAAATCATTGCCGAACGCCGCGCCCAGGCAGCAGCGGCAGTGAATGCCGCCAAGGCGGAAGCCGGTAAAGCTGCGCAAGCCCCCTGGGAGGGCGAAACCGATCCCGTGGTTGCCCAAGCCTTGGCCAACGTGCCTAAAGTGCCTGATGAAGCGCTGGACACGCGCGAAGCCCTGGCCCGCGCCGCCCGCCTGTCCGCCGGCCAGGTGAAGATGATTGAAACCATTCAGGAAAAAGCCGCTCCCGAAGTGGTGGCTGCAGTCAAGGCTGGCGAGTTGTCACTCAACGCCGCCGCCGTCGTCGCCACCTTGCCGGTCGAGGAGCAGCAAGCCGTGGCCGCCGAAGGTGCCGATGGCCTCAAACAAGCCGCCAAGCGCGTGCGCGAAGCCAGGAAAAAAACCAAGGTCGAAAAACCGGCTGCGGATGAAGCCAGCCTGGAGGCCGCGCCCACAGTCTCAGCGGAAGCTCTGCAAGCGCGTGTGAGCGAGCTGGAAGCCGAAAACGAACGCCTGCGCCTACAGGTCAAAACCCTGCAGGAATTGCTGGCCGAACAGGGTTGAAGCCAGGGCAGACACCTCCATCGGCGGTCACCGATTTGATCGGTGGCCCCGTTTTTTTGTGCCATGCTGCGCCCACACTTTGATCGCAATTTGCTTGGAGCCACGGCGCAATGTCTGCTTTGTTTTCTCCCATCCGCTTGGGCCAGCTGGAGTTGGCCAACCGCATCATCATCCCGCCCATGTGCATGTATTCGGCCCAGGACGGCTGCGCTACATCCTGGCACACCATGCATTACGGCAATCTGGCGCAATCGGGCGCGGGACTGCTGATCCTGGAAGCCACTGCCGTCGAGGCACGCGGACGCATCAGCGCCCATGATCTGGGGCTGTGGAACGATGCCCAGGTCGATGCATTGCGCCCCGTGCTGCAGCACATCCGCACCTACAGCCCCATGCCGGTGTGTATCCAGCTGGCCCATGCCGGGCGCAAGGCCAGCAGCAAGCGCCCCTGGGAAGGTGGCGGTGCACTGCCGGCCAGCGATCCCCTTGCCTGGCCCACCATCAGTGCCAGCGCACAGCCGTTCATGCCAACGGACCCTGCCCCGCAAGCAGCGACGCTGCAAGACATTGCCGACATCACACAGGCGTTTGTGGATGCGGCCGTGCGCGCACACCAGTTGGGCCTGGATGCGATCGAGCTGCACGCCGCCCATGGCTATTTGCTGCACCAGTTCCTCTCGCCCCTGTCCAACCAGCGCACGGACGCCTATGGCGGCAGTCTGGAAGGCCGCATGCGACTGACGCTGGAAGTACTGGAAGCCGTGCGCGCCGCATTGCCCCAGGGTTTTCCAATTGGTGTGCGGATTTCCGCCACGGACTGGGTGAATGGAGGCTGGGACATCGAGCAAAGTCAAGTGCTGGCACATCAGCTGGCAGACCGCGGTTGTGCCTTCCTGCATGTCTCCAG
>JAEYRT010000033.1 GCA_023435325.1 Pseudomonadota bacterium
AAGCTACACCTTGCAAAGGTTTAAAGGCCTGAGTTTGCAGATGAGCTGGCAAGTGCTGGTTCAGATCGGTGTCACTGGCGAAGCAGCCCACACGTTCGCGTCCAGGTATGCCGGCGTCAATGACGAAACCGGGGGTCGGACTCATCCAATCAGGAATGCGTATGGCCTGGTTTGCAGGAACCCAACCTGAGTTATTGGTTGCATTGGGCAACAAGCGTATCAACTGCTGATTGGCGTTTTCCATGTAACAGTAAAGATATGAAGTCCGGGAAACAGTGGCAGAGATGAACACTTGCTCGCCAGGGGTAAAGCTCTCTCGCCCCGCCATCAGATTTTCGATCTGCATGTCTACATCAATAGACTGAGAAGGGAATGACTGCGCCACTTGTTCGGCATCAGGGTTGGTGTTCCAGCCGATGCGCTGCAGCTTGCCTTCCGGCGTGAGCGTCACGAAGTTGCGTAGGGCCCGCTCGTAGGTGCTGAAATCCACAATGCCCGTCACTATGAGACGCTCGTCGGTCTGGAACTTCATCAATGCATTACGCACTTCATGCTCACTGGGGCTGGGCGTAGGTAAATAACCACGTCTCCACAAGGAGCGCTGAACGAGCTGATTGCGGCCAGCATCTCCCGCATCTTCAAACCATTCTCGCATCTGTCGGATGAATTCCGGGTGATTTTGTTCCAAGGTCAGGCATTGCCAATAAGGGACACGTGCCCACTTACCCAATAATTCGACCATGGCCAGTTCGACCAGGGTACGTATTGCTGGGCCCGAGCCTTGGGTATATTCTCTCCCGACATTAAATTGCACTCCGTAATTACCGATGCGACCAGCCAGATCCAATCCTTGGCCACCACTACCAATGACAATTTCATTGGCAGAGTCAAGTCCAGGAATAATGGTTCGACTGCGGAAGTCGCCCAGATGCATTTCTAGTCCAATTACCGTGGAACGCTTATTTTGATTAATCCCTGTCTCTAGGCGAGAGGCAGAGGTGCCAATGTCAAAATTATTGTTGGTTACTTGTTGATCAACAAAAGCAACAGCACCTGAAACATAAAGCGCAGGGCGTTGAAGGCGTATTTGGTTGTTGTTTAATAAAAGGGTGGTAAGGTTTTGAACGGTGTCTTGTTGCGCGATATTAACTTCGTAATCAACGAAACGGAAAGCATTGCTGACACGAGACATTTGTGACAAAGCTGTTACCACCATTTCTTTGGTCGCGACAGCTATGCGCCCTGAATAGTCAGGAATAGATTTGCTAGTAATTAGGACCGTTCCCATTCCTGTTTCACGGAATAAGTGATCCATGCACATGAGGGAGTCGGAAAAGCTCGAAAGCGAACGTGTGGGGCGCACAACAGGACGGTTAATTTCGGTAGCTTTTGCGTGGTATTCGGCATTTTTTATCGGGTCCAGTGGGGCACAACCTACTAAAAAAGCAGCAGTGCTCAAGAAGGTTATGAAATTCTTTAAGTCGTTTGGCTTAAATAGAATTTTGTTTTTAGAGCTGGCCATATGATTCCCCACCAGTTTTTTCTTCTATTTGAAGAAAGTTAATGTTAGCGGCAGACGTTAATTAAATCGCCTCGTAAAACAACGATTTGCTCTTTAGCCCCAGCGCCTGCCTGAGCGCCGGTGTTGCTGGCTACATCCTGAATACAAGTCTTACGGTTGGCCTGAGCGCTAATAGTGCGATTGACATCTCCGTCTGTGTAGATTCCTTCCTTTTGTTCGCTGAAAACTTTGGCCTCGTAGCGAACTATTTTGGCTTTGAGATGCGGAGGTATTTCACTTGGTGCATCTAAACCGCTGGACGGAGCCCTGCCGCCGATGGGTAACTGCAGGTGTTCGACAGGGTTGCTCAATTGGATCGTGTCTTCCCCTGGAGCTGCAATGCTGAAACTGCTGATTGAAGTCCAGCCCGCGAGCATCATTATTTGCATTGATTTTTTAAACATGGATTTCTCCTGTATCTGTCGAGCTTATGACGGAATTTCAATTCACATTGACCAGCTTTACGGAGTTTTAGAAATCGTTCCAAGGCTATTGGTATGGATTAAGAAGAAATATTTATTTTTCCTGAACCATTTTTTTATGCCTCAACTCTTATGCAAGCTGGCGACACCTCCCTGACAAATTTTTGTTTGCAAGGAGGATGTCGCCTTATCCAATAAAAGAAAACTGTTTTATTGGCAAACGTCGCAGCCGTTGTTGCTGGACAGGTTTTGAACTGCAGAGCTATGCTGGCCGGTAGCAAAGTTCGTTGCAGAAGAGTTTTTAAGGCCTACCAACTGAGTCAAAGAAGCATTTACCTTGACTTGACCATAGTTGCTAGCCAGATTCTGGGTAGCAGTGCCACGATCAGTAGCGGCATTCCCAATATAGGAACCAAAGGCAGCAGTGGACTGAGTCAAGCGAGCATTGATGTCTACATTTCCGGAATTAGACGACAGGTTCTGACGTGCCTTGCCATCAGTGGTTGCCGCGTTCGACAGAGAGGTCCAACTCAGCGAAGTGGATTGAACGGTGGTGCCACCAACGTCAATCTGCGCTGCAACAGTTGAACCATTTCCGTTGCCATTGCCATTGCCGTTGCCGTTGCCGTTGCCGTTGCCGCCGGTCCAGGCAAAAGCTGAGGCAGCGATCATGCTCAGAGAGAATGCGACGAGAGACTTTTTCATGATGAACTCCTTGGATGGGACCAAACAAAACCAAAGGCGTTTGCTTGCTTTGGTAGAAGGCCAGCAAGACATTTGCTTGACCTGGATGCAGTGTCCGGTTACATGGGTTAACAGCCAATCCCGTAAATTTGGTAAGCAATCGCATCGCTGTAAGCCATCGTCGCAACTTGCATCATTACGTATATCTTTGTTTTGACTTTGTTTGATAGGGAAAGTAAATTTGCAAAAAGTAGGTAGTGTCGTTTTGTAAGTAGCGCAATTTTTTGAAGGGTGACTATGTCTTCAAGTGCTTCGTACCCCGAAATTCCTTCGACTGATGCCGCTAGCAGTTCAGCCAATACGCCTGTCTCTACCCAGTGGCCGGACTTCATGGTCGGCCAGGCCAGCAAGCCCGTGCGTGTTTTATTGGTAGATGACGACATTCACCTGTGCAGGGTGGTGCAAAGAGAGCTGATGTCGGATCCACGGGTGGTTTTCGTGGGGCAGGCCCATAGCCTGCGCGATGCCAAGCGACTGATGCGCCAGGAAGCATTCGATGTGCTTTTGGCGGACTTGAACCTGGAAGATGGTTGTGGTCTGGAGCTCATCAGTCAGCAGCGCTCCATTCGTCCCGCAGCCGAAACCGTGATGATCTCGGTGATGGAGGGCGATGCACAATTGATGCGCGCTATCGAGCAGGGCGCAGCAGGCTATCTGGTCAAGCACTGCTGGTTCGGAAGCTATGTTCAGGCCGTGCTGCAGGTGGCTAATGGCGGGGCATGCATCACTCCTCATCTGGCCCGGCGTTTGATGCAGCGCCTGGCGCTGCCTGCCACCGCAGACACCGACACGGCTGCGGAGGGGGAACAGCTTTCGGGCCGCGAGCGTGAGATCTTGCGCCATGTGGCCAGCGGTTACACCAGCCAGGAAATTGCCCAGCGACTCACCATTGCCGTGCTGACAGTGAACACGCACGTTCGCAATATTTATCGGAAATTGCATGTCAAAAGCAGAACCCAGGCAGTGCGCGCCGCTTCATTGCGCGGTCTGCTGTAAGCAAGCATATGCGCAAGTTCACTTTTGAATGGGGGGAGCGGACGCGTTTCTTCGGCAAACTCGTTGGCCTGTGCTGTGCGCAATTGTTGGTGCTGGCATTGTGTGCACGCATGCTCTACGGCTACTGGCCAGGGCAGGACTGGTTCATCTGGCTATGTGTTGCCCTGGTGCAGCTTGCAGCCTGCGGCTTGATGCTAAGAGGTATCCGGATGCTTGTAGGCTGGCGCAAACGCAGCAGCCAAAGGGTGTCTCCTGAGATCAAAGCAGAACGGACCCGTATTGCACAAGACTTGCACGATGGTGTGGGCTCCCACCTATACCAAGCCCTTTCCTTGCTGGATGAGTCTCCCAAGAATGTAGAACCTGCGCGGGTCTGTATTTCCCATGCCATGTGGGCGTTACGTGGGGAGATGGAGGTCTTGGATGATGTGGATGGCAACCTGATCGAGCGTCTGGCCACCATGCGCTGGCGGTTAGAGCCTTTGCTGCAATCCAAAAAAATACGCATCTCATGGACCATGCCTACTGACAACTGGGAAAAAGCGCCGCGGGGAGAAATGGCGCGGCAATTGGTGATGGTGGCGCAGGAGGCAATCAGCAATGCATTGCGCCATGCCCAGTGTCAGCATTTGTCAGTGAGCCTGATGTGCGAAGGCATGCGCTGGCAGCTCAAGGTTTCGGATGATGGTTGCGGGCTCACGCTTCCTGCGCAGTCCATGCCTGCTTCCTCGCAGCATCGGGGGCTGCGCAACATGGCATCCAGAGCCAAGGCCACGGGTGCTTTGTTGCATGTGCAAAGCGCACCAGGCAAAGGGTGCACCATCTCGGTAAGCTGGACGCACAACAGCAGCAAGCCCAGAGGCATGGAAAAAGAGACCTCCCATGCAGGCAATGCTTTGGCGTAAAAAGATGACAGGTTTGTGCGGGCGGTACTGCAATGCTTGATGGGCTTCCAACTTGCCTAGCCCTATGTCTCCTGAGCAGCACGAAACCTCTGTGGGTAATACTTCTGCCACTTCTTCCTCAGACCGTCTTTTCCCCAAAGACGCTGTAGAGCGGCGCGCACAGGGGCGCCATTTTGTGCAGACCGATCCGAATGCACAGGCATTTGCCTTGATTTTGCCTGGCATGCGCTGGCTGATCGGTTTGTTGATTGCCACGGCCATCATTGCTGCGCTGTATTTCGGGCGCGATATTTTGATCCCCCTGGCTCTGGCGATCCTGCTGAGCTTTCTGCTGGACCCCGCAGTCACTCGCCTGAAGCGATGGGGCCTGCCTCGTATGGCTGCCACATTGACGGTGGTGGTCCTGGTCCTGGGGCTGCTGATAGGCATGGGCTTTTATCTGGGAAAGCAAGTCCAAAGTCTCAGCGCTGATTTGCCCACTTACCAGAACACCATCAAGAAAAAACTCAGAAGTCTGAGTGCCTTGATTCGTGGCCCCAGCATGTGGGATGGTGCATTCAAAACGCTGGATGCTGTGGAAGGCGAGATCAGCAAAGCCTCAGGCGAAAGTACGTCCGGCGCTGCCAGGGTACAAAAAGTGGAAGTGGTCAGAGAAGCGCCCAAGCCCATGGAAAAAGCGCTGATCTGGCTGGAGAAAATCAGCGCGCCCATTGCCATGCTGGGCATTGTGTTGCTGTTCGTGATTTTGATTTTGCTGGACAGGGATGGCCTGAGAGATCGCTTGCTCAGGCTGATGGGGGGGAATTTGCATGTGGCGACCGATGCGCTGGACGAAGCTGCAAGCCGCATCGGCAAGTACCTGCGCATGCAGTTCATCGTGAATGTCACATACGGCATTCCCATGGCCGTGGGTTTGTGGTTGATCGGCGTGCCCGGGGCCTTCTTGTGGGGCGTGCTGGCCACCATCATGCGATTCGTCCCTTATGTGGGGCCTTTGATCTCCGCCATCTTCCCGCTGGCGCTGGCCTTTGCCGTGGCACCGGGTTGGGACATGCTGCTGTGGACACTGAGCTTGATACTGTTGCTGGAGTTGGTCAGCAACAATGTGGTCGAGCCTTGGTTATATGGCGCCAGCACAGGCCTGTCTACGCTGGCCATCATCACGGCAGCTACGTTCTGGACCGCGCTGTGGGGGCCCATCGGGCTGATTCTTTCGACGCCTTTGACGGTGTGCTGCCTGGTTTTAGGGCGCTACTTGCCAGGTTTGCAGTTCATGGAAATCTTGCTGGGCAGCGCACCCGTTCTGGATGCGCCGCACCGGCTGTACCAACGTTTGCTGGCCAATGATGTCAGCGGGGCCATCGAGCTGGCTGAGGAAGATATTGTTGCCCGCGCTTCGGGCAAGACAGGGGCGCAGTCCAAGAGCCATGCAGTGATTGATTTCTATGCAGAAGTGGCGTTGCCTGCCTTGCTGCTGGCCAACAAACATCACAATGAAAACGCAACCGCCGAACACCGTGCGCGTCTGGCCAACGGCATGGAGGATTTGCTGGAGGAATTGCAGGACGAACATCCCGCGGCAGGTGTGCCAGGCCATGTGCGAGCCGGCGCTGGCATCTTGGCCCGCGTGCACTGCGTGGGGTTGCGCTGGGAGATGGATGCTCTGGCCGCCGATATGGCTGCGCATAGCTTGCAGCTCGATGGCGTGAACGCCACCAGTGCCAGCCATACCTTGACCGCAGCGTTTGGCCCTGAAGAAAGCGAAGGCTGGGATGAGGCGCAGTGGCTGCTGTTGTCCTGTTTCCATGCCCAGCCGCAGACCATGGTCCGCCAGCTCATGCGGCGCATACGCAGACGCCATCCGCATGTCCAGGTGGTGCTGGCGCTATGGAATGCTGCGCCCAGTGCGCTCAGCGAGGAGGCCCTGCAGCGCATGGGGGCGGTCACGGTGGTTACCAGCTTGCAGGAAATGCGGCTGCGCATGCAGCAGCTGATTTCGCCCGAACAATCCAGTCAGGGATATGTGCCGGCACAGGTGCCAGCCCATGATCCACTGCGGGTGCAGTATCTGCGTGAGAGTGGTGTGCTGTCAGCCGAGCATTTGCCCACTTACAAGGAAGCAGTGCTCAAGGCGGCGAATGCGTTCAACGTGAAGTATGCGCAAGTGTCCTTGGTGGACCAGGATTGGGTGCATACGCCTGGCAGTTTGCTGGTGCATGCACACAAAAGTGGTGAATCACCTGGGCTGGCGCGTGATATCTCGATCTGTTCGTATGTGGTGCGAGACAGCGAGGACCTGGTTGTGGAGGATGTGGCCCGTGACCCGCGGTTTGCCACCAACCCGGAGCTGAACGAAGCGGGTGTGAAGTTCTATGCAGGTGTGCCACTCAAGGGGAAAAAAGGCCAGGTGCTTGGCACGCTGTGCATCATGCACGATGCCCCCCGCACCATGAGCGAGGACGAAATGCAGGTCCTGCGCAACATGGCCAAGGAGTTGATTGACACCGTGCGCGAAGAAGGCAAACAGCCGCCATCTTCTGGCACTGGCTCCTGAGGAGGGCGCCCGTATGTCACCTGCCAATGTCAGAGCAGTTGAACGCGGGACTACCAAGCTGCTTCCAGCATGGCCTCGTAGTCCTGCGCTGTTGCAAGGCGTGGGTTGGTGGCATGGCAGTGGTCCTTCAACGCACCGGCAATGATGGGCTGGAACCACTGCGTCTGCACCCCCATGGCTGCAAGGCCGGCGGGCAAACCCAGGCGTGCATTCATGTCGACAATGGCGTCGGGAATGTCCGTGGCACTGGTCAGTCCCATGGCGTGCGCCATTTTCTCCAGACGTTGCTCGCGTTGTACGGAGTCTGCCTGCGCATTGAAGCGCACCACCGCGGGCAGGAACATGGCGTTGAGCGTGCCATGGTGCAGGCGCGGTTCAATACCGCCCAGGCTGTGACTCAGGCTGTGCACACAGCCCAATCCTTTCTGGAAAGCCATGGCACCTTGCATGCTGGCGCTCATGAGCTGGCGGCGTGCTTCTGCATCCTGACCGTTGCGCGTTGCACGTTCAATATGGGCCCACCCGCGGGTCAGGCCATCCAGCGCGATACCGTCGGCAGGTGGGTTGAAGGCAGAGGCCATGAAGGTTTCCATGCAGTGTGCAATGGCATCCATGCCCGTGGCGGCCGTCAGCATGGGGGGCAGACCGTAAGTCAGCTCCGGGTCGCAGATGGCGGCCTTGGGCACCAGATGCCATGAATGGAAACCCAGCTTGCGGTGGTCGTCCACGATGATGATGGCACCGCGGGCCACTTCACTGCCCGTACCGCTGGTGGTGGGCACGGCAATGATGGGCGCGACGGCATCGGTGATGCGGGGCGAGCCGCCTTCGATCGTGGCATAGGTCTTGAGTGGTCCCTCATGGGTGGCCGCGATGGCGACGCCTTTGGCGCAGTCAATGGCGCTGCCGCCGCCCACGGCAATCAGGCCGTCACAGTGGTGCTGGCGATAGAGTTCGGCAGCTGCGCGCACAGCCGCTTCCGTGGGGTTGCTGGGAGTGGCATCGAAGACAACGACAGGCATCTGACCTAGAGCGTCCAGCGCCTTTTGCAGCACGCCTGCAGCCTTGACGCCAGGGTCGGTCACGACCAGAGGGCGTGTGATACCGATGCGCTGGCATTCCTGGGCCAGCATGTGGGTGGCCCCGAAATCGAATTGAATCTGGGTGACGTAATTGATGAAAGCCATGGCTTGTTCCTAACGAATTGCGCGAACCTGATTCGTGTATCTTGGGTGCAAGCCGCAGCCGGGAAAAGCTAGACAACCCTAGCCAGCGCCTGCTTTCGTCACCCATGGGACAAGCAGTTTGGCTGCAAGCGCCGTGCTCTTGCTGCATGATGTGCAGTTTTGTGATCGCTGCCTGCCAAACCGTGAACCCAGAACAGGAACTGAACCATCCGCTCACCCCCGCCATGCGCGATGTATTGCGCCGCATGGTGCGTGCCAACCGACCGCACCTGCACAGTCTGCCCCCCGCACAGGCGCGTGCCGCTTATGAAGCAGGGGCAGGGGTGCTTGAAATTGCAGCGCAGGAACTGCCGCGTGTCGAGGACATTGCCATTCCTGCACGGGATGGCCACACGCTGCCTGCGCGCCTGTACGCACCCCGACTGGAGCGTGCGCTGCCCGTGCTGCTGTATCTGCACGGCGGGGGCTTCACCATTGGCAGTGTGGCCACGCACGATGTGCTGTGTCGGCAGATCGCCCATCTGGCAGGCTGTGCCGTGGTGTCGCTGGACTACCGCCTGGCGCCCGAACACCAGTTCCCCACGGCCATTCATGACGCCTGGGATGCGCTCCAATGGTTGGCGCAGCAAGGCGCCACACTGGGTCTGGATACGACACGCATGGCCGTCGGCGGGGACAGCGCAGGTGGAACGCTGGCCGCTGCCTGCGCCTTGCTGGCGCGCGATGCCGGTCTGGCACTGCAGTTGCAGCTGCTGATTTACCCCGGCACCTGTGCGCACCAGGACACCGACTCGCATTTCCGCTATGCCCATGGCTTGGTGCTGGAGCGCGAGGGTATCCAGTGGTTCTTCAACCACTATGTCCGCAACGCCTCCGACCGTGAAGACTGGCGTTTTGCCCCCTTGCTGGCGCCCGATGTGGAAGGCGTCGCTCCTGCTTTTGTCTGCCTGGCGGAACTTGACCCGCTGGTGGACGAAGGCGTGCAGTACGCAGACATGCTGCGCATGGCGGGCGTGCCTGTGGAGCTGGAAATCTACAAAGGCGTGACCCACGAATTCATCAAAATGGGCCGTGTCATTCCCGAAGCCCGGCAGGCCCATGCAGACATTGCGGCGGCATTGCGTGCCGCCCTGGGCACCACGACTGCTGCTGTTTAAGAAAGAAGAAAGCAAATCATGCGTCCTCAAGACTTTCGCTGCCGCCATCGGCTGGCGGTTCGCTGGGCAGAGGTGGATGCCCAGAACATTGTCTTCAATGCCCACTATCTGATGTATGCCGATGTGGCGGTGTCCGATTACTGGAAGCAGATGGCCATGCCTTATGCCCAGAGCTGGGCCAGTTTGGGTGGCGAGCTGTTTGTGAAAAAAGCCACGGTCACCTACCACGCATCTGCGCAGATGGGCGATGCGCTGGACGTGTGCATTCGCTGCGTCAGACAGGGCAATACCTCGCTGCAGTTCGAGGCAGGCATCTTCCGCGGCCAGCAACTGCTCAACACGGTGGAGCTGGTCTATGTCTTTGCCGATCATGCGCAAAAGCCCCAGCCTTTGCCCCAGTTGCTGCGCGACATGCTCACGGCCTTTGAGGCTGGCGAAGACATGGTGGAGCTGCGCTCTGGCAACTGGAACGATCTGGGCCGCCTGGCCGAACGTCTGCGCATGGAAGTGTTCGTCAAGGAACAGGGCGTGCCGCGCGAGATCGAGATTGATGAGTTCGACACCATGTGCCGCCATGTGGTGGCCGTCAACCGTCTGGGCCATGCGGTGGCCACGGGGCGTTTGGTCAGCGATGCACCCGGTGTGGCACGCATTGGCCGCATGGCGGTGACGCGTGAACTGCGTGGAGGCAAGCTGGGACGCCAGGTGCTGGATGCCCTGATCCAGGCCGCACGTGAGCGTGGAGACAAAGAGGTCGTGCTGCATGCGCAGGTGCACGCGCAACGCTTTTACGAGCGGGCGGGTTTTGTGGCGGAGGGCGAGGTCTATGATGAAGCCGGGATTGACCACATCACCATGCGCATCAAGCTCTGAATGGTGGAATAAAAAACAATAGCTTATGACGCTTGTAAACAAAGGGTTTCAGATAGAAAAATATCTGAAACCCTTTGTTTTTGTGCCTTAGTTGCTCTTAAATTCTAAAAGCCTGCACGCTGTGCGCCATGTGCACGGTCTGCTCCTGCAGGCTGGACGCCGCGGCGCTGGATTGTTCGGCCAGCGCCGAGTTTTGCGACATGGTGTTTTCCAGGTGGCCAATGGCCTGGGCGATGTCCTCCATGGCTGCCGTCTGTTCATGCGTGGAACTCACAATCTCCTGCATATGGCCTGTCACGCTGCTGGCCATGGTCAGCAATTCCTGCATGGCGGCCAGGGCCTCCTTGCTTTGTGAGGTGCCGATGCTGATCGACTGCCCGGAGGTCTGGATCAGCTGGCGGATCTGCTTGGCAGATTCGGCCGAACGCAGGGCCAGACGGCGCACTTCTTCTGCCACCACGGCAAAGCCACGGCCGTGTTCTCCGGCACGTGCAGCTTCCACCGCGGCGTTCAGTGCCAGCAAATTGGTCTGGAATGCCAGTCCGTCCACCACGCCCACAATCTCGGCAATTTGCCCGGACTGCTGGTGGATGGACTCCATGCTCTGCGCCAGTTCGTGCACCAGGTTCTGGCCCTTGTGCGCGGCCTGGGAAGCCTTGCCCGTGATTTCGTCCGCTTCGATTGCCAGAGTGCGCGCTTGCCCCACTGTTTGCAACACACGGGCGGCAGCATGGGCCGTCTCGTCCAGGGCGCCACACGCGGTCTCGGTGCGGGAAGACAGATCGGCGCTGCCCATCTGGATTTCCTGGCTGGCTGTCTGAACCTGGATCACGCTGTCGGTGACCGTGCGCACAATGGTGTCCAGCCGCGAAATCACATTCTGTAAATCGCGTGCCAAGGGCGTTTTTACATTTTCATGGGGAATATGCAGATTGAATTTATCCCCATCGTGAATGGAATTAACCAAACCTTGTAATTCAATGCCTTGTTTGAACGCGACGGAAATTTTATGAATGATGAAAACTTCCACCGCTGTTTGCACCACGACAAAAACGGCGTGCAGCAATATGCGTTCAAAATCAGCCTCGGTGGTGCAATAAATACCGTAGCCCCAAGCCTGCAAACGGTCGAACAAAATATGGTGTACGGTAAAAAATAATGCACACGCCACAACCACGCTCCATTGGCGATACACCATCACCAGGGCCAGCGTGACGAAAACGCCAAAGTGGAACTCCAGCATGCCCAGCGAAACCTGGATGTGCAAGGCCACCATGGCACACAGCAGCAGGGGCAGTCCGTAACGGGTCACGGTAGAGCCACGGCCCACGGCGTACAGGCCAGCAGCCACCAGCAGCAGAATGGGAGCCACCACCAAGGCGATATCCACGCTGGAGTAATGCCAGCCAATCGGCAGTGCCAGGACAGCACATACACCGATGAGCAGGAGCATCAAACGGTCTGCTTGAAGGCTGACTTGGTGCAAGGCTGCTTGCACGCTATTGTTATTTTGAAAGGTGCGGCGTGCTTCCGCACCGTAATGATCAACGGTTAACGCACTCATGCTAAAAAAATCCAATATTAAATTGGAAGGTAATCAGAAATGGGAGTTTTTGAGATAAAGGAAATAAAAAGAAAAAATCTAAAAATAATAAAAATATACAGATTGGGTGTTTTGTAAAAGGACGTAATCCTAGCAGCTGATTTAATGCCTCAAGCTTGGCAATAGGTAAAACATAGTTACTTGCAGGGTTGCATTGACAATCATTGCAAATCCTGCAAACCAATGGTTTTTACGCTAGGCAACATATGCTGCCCATTGCCTGCAGTGGTGAGCCCTGGCAGAGGTGGGCGTTCTGCCCCGTATCAGCTGCGGCTGCGTCCCCAGTTCATGAGGCCTGTACCTGCGATGGCCATGGTGCCACCGACAACCATGGGGGCATCCAGGGACTCGCCCAGCAGCCATGCCGAGATCAGCACCCCAAACAAGGGCACCAGGGTGATGTAGCCCGAGGCAGCGCCTGCACCCAGCGCCTTCACGCCTTCAAAATACCAGGCATAAGCCAGCGCAGTGGCGCCAAAGGCCAGAAACAGCAGGGCGGCCCAGGCAGTGCTGCCGCTTTGCAGGGCCAGGGCAAAAGCCTGTGGTCCTTCTATGGCCAGGCTGGCCAGCAGCAGCAATAAGGCACCAATGGCACTGGTGACAGTGGTGGTGGAAAGGGCATCCACGCCGGTAAGCATCCAGCGACCAATCAGGGTGTAGATCACCCAGCACACCACGCAACCCAGAATCAGCAGCTCGCCCATCCCCATGGCGCCTTGCAGCATGTCCATGGGTCTGCCGTGCGAGAGCACCACGATGGCACCCACCAACGCCAGGCCCATGCCAGTGGCAATGGTGGCGTTCAGCCGCTCCCGGAACAGCCAGACTGCAGCCAGCAGCGTCATCACCGGATTGAGCGTGATGACCAGGGCGGCTTTGCCCGCTGGCAAATGTTGCAGGCCTGACAGGAAAAACGCCGCATAGCCAAACACCCCCGTGGCACCTGCTGCGACCATGCCCAGCCAGCGCTTGCGGCTCCAGTGCTTGAGCTGGCCCGCGCCACCCGCCCAGTACAGCCAGGGAAGCAGCACCATGACGGCCAACAGAAAGCGCAGGCAGGCGCCAGCCAAAGGAGGCATGGATTGCGCAATGATGCGTCCGGCTGGCCAGGACGCGCCCCACAGAATGCTCATCCCGATCAACCGCAGATGCGGGCCCCAATGCTGTTGTGTTTGCATGCTTGCCACTATGCACCAGCGCAGCCAGCTCACAGTGCAACAGGTGTCGCTCAGGCGCGTACACGCAGGCGTGCATGATGCCAAAGGCCTGAGTTTCACTCGGTGTGGACAGGTGCGTCAGCACTGGCCGTGCAGCAAGGCTAGGATGCACAGCTGATTGTTTGCCGGGTCTTGGATGTTGGAAGAAAAACAAGCGCGCAGCCTGCGCGCTACCTTGTTTGCATTGTTTGTCGTCATCGGGGTTGCCACGTCGACGTGGGTCACGCGCACCCCTGCCTTGCGTGATGCGCTGCAGGCCAGCACCGAGCAGATGGGGCTGATTCTGTTTGGCTTTTCCATCGGGTCGATGGCAGGCATTCTGTCTGCCAATTGGCTGGTGGATCGTCTGCATGCGCGCCGTGCCATGGGGGCAGGCATGGCCGTGAATCTGGCCGGACTGTCGCTGCTGGCCGTGGGCACTGGTCTGGCCAGCACACCGGTGGTGACCGCCGGTTTTGTATTGTTTGGCATCGGTATGGGCTGGGCCGACATTGCCGTCAACGTAGAAGCGGGTGCGCTGGAGCGGTTGCAGCAGCGCAGCCTGATGACCACCTTGCATGGTTGCTTCAGCCTGGGTGCCATGCTTGGTGCCTTGCTGGGAACGGCCATGGCCTGGCTGCACGTGCCGGTGCTGTGGCATTTGCTGGGAGTTGCGGGAGCGGGCGCGGCCATGACCGTGCCTTTGCTGCGCGGTGTACACAACCACAGTGCGCAGACAGCGGACACGGCAACCCAGGCGGAGGCGCACGGCGGCTTCGTCCTCAATGCCTTCAAAGACCGCCGTGTGCTGCTGATCGGGCTGTTTGCACTGGGGCTGGCATTGACCGAGGGCGCGGCCCATGACTGGCTGCCTTTGTTGATGGTGGATGGCTACCAGTTCAACAATGCTCAGGGCACGCTGATCTATATGCTGTTCACCCTGGGCGTGACGGTTTCCCGATTGAGCGGGCAGTGGTTGCTGCAGCGGTTTTCGCGCCTGGGCTTGATGCGCGCCAGCGCCTGGTTGGGCGGTGCCGGCTTGCTGGTGGTGATTTTTGCCCAGCACCCGGTGCTGGGCGCGCTGGCCGTGGTGTGCTGGGGCCTGGGTTCGGCGCTGGGCTTTCCCCTGGCCTTGTCTGCTGCCGCAGAAGGTGAGGGCAACAGCGCGCAGCGTGTGGGCGCTGTGGCATCACTGGGGTATGTGGCGATTCTGGTGGGCCCCCCGGCACTGGGCTTTATCGGCGAAATCTGGGGGCTGCGCCTGGCCATGCTGCCGGTATTTGTTGCCTGTTGCGCGGCCCTGGTGCTGGCTTATCGCTTCCAGCCTCAGCCCCTTCAGGTGCGCAGTGTGGAGCCTGCCAAGCGGTAAGCAGGCTGTTCTAGAAAATACCCATGGCCAGACCACTGGCCAGGGCCTGGCCCAACGCACGGCAGGCTTGCAGATCATCGGGCGCAATCTGCTTGGGTGCTGCAATGGCCTCCGGGGTCTGGGCATGGGTGCACACGATCAAAGGGTCCGCCACGGCTTTCAGGCGCCAGCCCGTGGCGATACGGGCAATCTGCCGCGCGGCATTGCTGCCATCGCTGCCCGCGCAGATCAGCGTGGCATAAGGGCGACCATTGATACGTTCCAGGGCGCCGTAGTAGCTGCGGTCGAAAAAATCCTTCATCAAGCCACTGATGGCCGCCAGATTCTCGGGTGTGGCAAACACATAAGCATCGGCCTGCAGCACATCATCCGGCCCCGCATCTCGCGCATGCAGCAGGCGCACGGTGACCTGGCCTTCTGCCTGTGCAGCCTCGCACAGCGCCTGCGCCATTTGCTGCGTGCCGCCGGTGTGGCTGTGGTAGACGATGAGCAGGGTTTTGGTGTGCGTCATGGGCACAGCATACGCGCATGCACGGCAAATAAAAAGAGAGCTGTTCACGCCCATCCAGCTTCGGTTTCAGATGGTTTTAAATCTGAAAGCCTTATGGATCAAGCGCAAGCAGCTCTCTTTTTATGAAAGCAAACGATTCGACGGTTTACAGCTCTTCGACGCGGCGTGCCGGATAACTGTCCCAGCTCTGGCAGCCCGGGCAGTGCCAGAAGTGCTGGCGTGCTTCGAAACCGCAGGCTGCGCAGCGGTAGCGGCTTAGCGGCTTGCTGGCGTGTTCCAGGGCTTTCTGCACCGCAGGATGGTGTTCTTCATGCTCGAGCTTTTCGCCTGCCAGCCACTTGGTGGCCGCGACCAGCGAAGGTTCCTTGGCCAGATGCTGCACATACCAGTCACGGCTGCGGCCCTCTGTATCCAGGATCACCAAAGCATCCAGCAAGTCCAGCGAGGGCATTTGCTCGTAACGGCTGCGCAGCAGCTCGGCGACTGCCGCCTGCTGGCCAATGGTTGCAGCTACATCCAGCATCAGCGGGGCAGCCAGCGGCAAGCCTTGCGGTGTAGTCTGCGCCAGATCCTGCAGGGTTTTCCAGGCGTTCTGGGATTGATTCAGGCGGTGCTGAATGCGTGCCAGCTCGATGCGGGGGCGCGGGGTTTGCGGCGCAATGCGCACAGCGTCCTGCAACAGCTCGTGGGCCGCATCCAGCCGTGCGTGGCTTGCTTGTTCCTGGGCTTGCTCGCACAGATAGTGCGCCAGACGGCCGCTGAAATCGCCCTGACCGGCAGTTTGCATGCGGCGCGCAATTTCCGCTGCCTGCGCCCAGTCGCGCGAGCGTTCGTAGATAGCCAGCAGCGCCAGGCGTGCTTCGGCTTCATAGCGAGAGCCTTCCAGACGCTGCAAAGCCTCTTCCGCCCGGTCCAGCAGCCCCGCCTTCAGAAAATCCTGTGCCAGCCCGTGCTGGGCGCGGTCGCGGTCCTCGCGGGACAGATCGGCGCGCGAGAGCAGGTGCTCGTGCACACGCACGGCGCGGTGGTATTCCCCACGGCGGCGAAACAGATTGCCCAGCGCAAAGTGCAGGTCGGCCGTTTCGGGGTCGTTCTGCACCGCTTCGATGAAGGCGTCGATCGCCTTGTCCTGTTGCTCGTTGAGCAAGAAGTTCAAGCCTTTGAAATAGGCCTTGGGCGCCTGACGGTTGTCCTGACGGATCTGGCGCAAATCCATGCGCGAAGCCAGCCAGCCCAGCACAAAGGCCAGGGGCAAGCCCAGGAGAATCCAGCTGAGATCAAAGTCCATGGATGGTCGGAGGGAGTGGATCGGGGGGAGTGGTGTTTGCCGCAGCCGCTTCCTGCGCGGTGGCCGGTTGATGCTGCTGGGCGGCGCTGCGTTGCTTCCACCAGCGCGGCACCATGACCAGCACACCGGCGATCAGACCACCGTCAAAAGCGGCCAGCACCACCAGCACCAGCGGCGCTTGCCACTGCGTGCCAAAGAAAAAGTGCACGGTGGTGGTGTGCTGGTTATTGAGCGCGAAGGCAAACAGGGTGAAAAAAATGGCTGCCTTGAGCAGCCACAGCAGGTATTTCATGCGAGCCCTTCCTTGTTGCCTTGAATTCTAGGCGCACAGGCGGGCTGGCGGGTAAACAGTCGCTGTAAGAAGGCGGCGTGCTTCAGTTGGCAGCCGCAGGCTCCGCACCGTCGGGTGTGGTTTGGAAATCCACGGATTCGCGCAAGGCCTTGCCGGGTTTGAAATGCGGAACGCGTTTTTCCGGAATTTGGACCGATTCACCGCTGCGAGGATTGCGGCCAATGCGCGCGGGACGGCGAGATACCGAAAAACTGCCAAAACCACGGATTTCAATGCGCTGGCCTTGTACCAAGGCATCGCTGACGGCGTCTTGAATGGTTTTGACGGCGTGCTCGGCGTCACGCTGGGTGAGTTGGGCAAAACGGGCTGCCAGCTCTTCAACTAAATCAGATCGGGTCATGGCTCAATCATCCCAAGCAGGACTTGGAAAAAACGACGGGCGCCGTGACAGCGCCCGCCGGGGTCTCAATCACTGCCGCAAGCGGCAGTGGGCAAAGACTTTTTACTTGTCGGCGTCCAGCTTGGCGCGCAGCAGAGCGCCCAGGCTGGTTGTACCGGCATTTTCCTTGGAGGACTGTGCCGACAGGGAAGCCATGGCTTCTTGCTGTTCAGCCATGTCCTTTTGCTTGATGGACAGCTGGATGTTGCGGGTCTTGCGATCCACGTTGATCACCACAGCAGTCACTTCGTCGCCTTCCTTCAGGACGGAACGGGCATCTTCCACGCGATCGCGGGAGATTTCGGACACGCGCAGGTAACCCACGATGTCGTCGCCCAGATCGATTTCAGCGCCGCGCTGGTCCACAGTCTTGACCTTGCCGGTCACGATCTGGCCCTTGTCATTCACGGTAGCGAATGTGGTGAAGGGGTCGCTGTCCAGCTGCTTGATGCCCAGGGAGATGCGCTCGCGCTCGACGTCCACGCCCAACACGATGGCTTCCACTTCCTGGCCCTTCTTGTAGTTACGAACGGCGGCTTCGCCAGTTTCGTTCCAAGACAGGTCAGACAGGTGCACCAGACCGTCGATGCCGGCAGCCAGGCCCACGAACACGCCGAAGTCGGTGATGGACTTGATGGGGCCCTTCACCTTGTCGCCGCGCTTGGTGTTCTGAGCAAATTCTTGCCATGGGTTGGCCTTGCATTGCTTCATGCCCAGGGAGATGCGGCGCTTGTCTTCGTCGATTTCCAGAACCATGACTTCGACTTCGTCGCCCAGGGACACGAGCTTGGAAGGAGCGATGTTCTTGTTGGTCCAGTCCATTTCGGAAACGTGCACCAGGCCTTCGATGCCGGGTTCCAGTTCCACGAATGCACCGTAGTCGGCGATGTTGGTGACCTTGCCGAACAGACGTGTGCCGGAAGGATAGCGACGAGCAACGCCCATCCATGGGTCGTCGCCCATTTGCTTCAGGCCCAGGGACACGCGGTTCTTCTCGGTGTCGAACTTCAGGATCTTGGCAGTGATTTCCTGGCCAGCTGTCACCACTTCGGATGGGTGACGCACGCGACGCCATGCCATGTCGGTGATGTGCAGCAGACCGTCGATGCCGCCCAGGTCAACGAACGCACCGTATTCGGTGATGTTCTTCACCACGCCCTGAACGATAGCGCCTTCCTTCAGGGTTTCCATCAGCTTGGCACGCTCTTCGCCCATGGAGGCTTCCACCACAGCGCGACGGCTCAGCACAACGTTGTTGCGCTTGCGGTCCAGCTTGATGACCTTGAATTCCATGGTCTTGTTCTCGTAAGGAGTCAGATCCTTGACGGGACGTGTGTCGATCAGCGAACCGGGCAGGAATGCACGGATGCCATTGACCAGAACGGTCAGGCCGCCCTTGACCTTGCCGGAAGTCGTGCCGGTCACGAAGTCGCCGGATTCCAGCGCTTGTTCCAGGGCCAGCCAGGAAGCCAGACGCTTGGCGGTGTCGCGCGACAGAATGGTGTCGCCGTAGCCGTTTTCGATCGAGCCGATGGCCACCGACACGAAGTCACCCACTTGGACTTCGATTTCGCCCTGGTCGTTCTTGAATTCGTCGATTGGCACGTAGGCTTCAGACTTCAAGCCAGCGTTCACCACCACGAAGTTGTGCTCAACGCGCACGACTTCAGCAGTGATGACTTCGCCGGGACGCATTTCAGTGCGTTGCAACGATTCTTCAAAAAGGGCGGCAAAAGATTCAGACATGTAGTTCCTTGCCCGTCTACAGGTTTCCGGCAGCACCATTGCTGCACGTTTTTATGGCTGAGACGGAGGTGCAGGTAAAAACCTGCGGGTTAAAGGTTGGACAACCGCATCACCAGTGCGTCAATGGCGCGAATGTGGTGTGCGGGCCGGGTGCCAGCTTCAAGCGCTGGGCGCAAAAGGCTGGCGTTGCTCCCACCACGTCAACACTTGTTGCACAGCTTGTTCAATCGTGCCTTCGGAGTTGTCGTAATGCAGGGCATCTTGCGCAGGTTTAAGGGGCGAAGCGGCGCGATGCATGTCGCGCGCGTCGCGGGCCTCAAGATCCGCAACAAGGTCTGCCATATTAGCAGAAAGTCCTTTGGAAATCAATTGCTTGTAACGGCGCTCGGCGCGGCACTGTGCGGAGGCGGTCAAGTAGACCTTCAAGGGGGCATCAGGAAAGATGGTCGTGCCCATGTCGCGGCCATCGGCCACCAGCCCGGGCAGCTGGCAAAAGTCACGCTGGACCTGCAGCAAGGCCTCGCGCACGGCAGGAAAAGCCGAGACCTTGGAGGCATTCATGCCCGCTGCTTCGGTGCGGATGGCCAGTGAAATATCTTCACCATCGAGCAAGACACGCTGGTCTGGCGTGAAGCTGATGAGTTTGCTGCGCACCAACTCAGCAATGGCGGCGGCATTGGCTTCGGTCAGGGCCAGGCCGGCCCGTGTCGCTGCCAAGCCGGTAATGCGATACAGCGCACCCGAGTCCAGCAGGAGAAAGCCCAGGCGTTCGGCCACCAGGGCAGCAACAGTGCCTTTACCGGAAGCTGTAGGGCCGTCGATGCAGATGACGGGAGCCGGGGCGCTGGGGCGCGTCACGCTGAACAGCGCTTCGAAATAGTCCGGAAAGGTCTTGCCCACGCATTTCGGGTCCTCGATGCGTATGGGCAGGCCTGCGGGATTGAATGCCGCCAGCGAAAAGCACATGGCCACACGGTGATCGTCATACGTGTGGATGCTGGCGGCCTGCCAGTCGCTGGTCTGGGCGGGCGGTGTAATACGGATGAAGTCCGCGCCTTCTTCCACAGTGGCGCCCAGCTTGCGCAGTTCATTGGCCATGGCGGCAATGCGGTCGGTTTCCTTGACGCGCCAGCTGGCGATGTTGCGCAGCGTGGTCGTGCCCTGGGCATACAGCGCCATGGTCGCCAGCGTCATGGCGGCATCGGGGATGTGGTTGCAGTCCAGATCAATGGCTTTGAGAGGCCATGCGCCGCGTGCAATGTGCAGCCAGTTGGGGCCGCTTTGCACCACGGCGCCCATGGCCTGCGCAGCTTCCACAAAGCGGATGTCGCCCTGGATGGAATCTTTGCCAACCCCTAGCACTTTGATGCCGTTTGCTCCGCTGGCACTGGTGGTTATTGCCCCCAGTGCTATGAAATAACTTGCTGATGAAGCATCGGCTTCGACATACACCTCGCCAGGTGAGCGGTAGCTGCTGCCAGCCGGAATTGTGAAACGCTGCCAGTGGTCGTTGGTCACCACAATGCCAAAGCGCTGGAGCAACTCCAGCGTGATGTGGATATAGGGCTTGGAGATCAGCTCTCCCACCACCTCAATGTGTACGGCTTCATCCTGCGCGATGAGGGGCAGGGCCATCAGCAGCGCGGTGAGGAACTGGCTGGACACATCTCCGCGCACGCGAATGGGTTGGCTGCGATCGAGTTGCGACAGATCGGCTGGTGCAATGCGCAGCGGCGGGTAACCATCGTTGCCCAGATAGTCGATCTGGCAGCCGAGCTGGCGCAGCGCATCCACCAGATCACCGATGGGGCGTTCGTGCATGCGTGGCACGCCACTCATTTCGAAGTTGCCGCCCAGCAGCGACAGCGCAGCGGTCAAGGGGCGCATGGCGGTGCCCGCATTGCCCAAAAACAGCTGGTGCAATTCGGTGGATGGCAAGCGCCCACCCAGACCCGTGATGTGCATGGGCTGGCCCGCAACCACAGACGCCGGCTCCACCACGCAACCGATTTGCTGCAGCGCCTGCAGCATGACGCGGGTGTCGTCCGAGTCAAGCAAGTCGTGCACCACGGTAGTGCCCTGGCTCAAGGCGGCCAGCAGCAGCACACGGTTGGAAATGCTCTTGGAGCCGGGCAGCTGCACACTGCCGCTGGCCGTGGCCAGGTGAGGAAGATCAAGAAAGGCAGTGGTGTACATGCACAAAAAAACAAAAGCGAAAGGGTTTAAACCGAAGAGGCGGCTGTAGCCGCCGCAGGCTGGTTGAAGCGGCACTGTGCACGCGCGGTGCTGGCTGCGGTGATCATGTCTTCCAGGCCTTGGCCATCGTGGTTCTGGAGGACTTGTTCAAAGGCCTGTACGGCATCCTTGAACTGCCGGGCCTGGGCCAACACTTCGTCTTTGTTGGCCAGCAGGATGTCACGCCACATTTTGGGGTCGCCTGCAGCAATGCGGGTGAAGTCGCGAAAGCCAGGGCCTGCAATGCTCAGAAACGCGTCGGCCTGTGATTGCTGCATCACGCTTTGCATCATGGCAAATGCCAGCAGGTGCGGCAAATGGCTCACCGCTGCAAAGGCGGCGTCATGGGTCTCGGGCGACATCACGCGCACATCGCAGTCCAGCGCCTTCCACACAGCCCGGGCCTTGTCCAGGTGGCTGGGCAGTGTGTGCTCAGTGGGCGTCAAAATGACTTTGGCGCCGTGGTAGAGGTCGGCGTCGGCATGGGCAACACCTGCCACTTCTTTGCCCGTGTTGGGGTGGGCAGGCACAAAGCTGGCAATTTGCGCACCCAGCGCCTGGCGCGCGGCCTGCACCACATCGCCCTTGGTGGAGCCCACATCCATGATCAGCATCTGCGGTGTCACCACATGCTGGATCGATGCCAGCGCCGCTTGCGTGGCGCCTACGGGCAGCGCCAGCAGCACCAGGTCCGAGCCCGTGGCGGCAGCTTCTGCCGACACTGCCTGCATGTCGATCACGCCCATCTCTAGGGCGCGTGCCGTGGTGCTGGGGGATTTGCTGTAGCCCACCACGCGTTTGACCAGGCCGGCTTTTTTCAGTGCCAGAGCGAAGGAGCCCCCCATCAAGCCGCAGCCGATCAGTCCCAATTGTTCAAACATGTCGCAGCTTCCTCACTGCGGTACAGGGTAGGTGCCCAGTACTTTGTAGAAGGCAGAGACTTCGCGCAACTCTTGCATGGCGGCTGCGACGTTGGGCTGGGAGGGGTGGCCTTCGAGGTCGATGTAGAAGTAATACTCCCACTGCCCAGTGCGTGCAGGGCGCGATTCAATGCGTGTCATCGAGACACCGTGCGTCTTGAGCGGCACCAGCAGGTCGTGCACGGCACCCGGGCGGTTGGGGACCGACAACACCAGGCTGGTGCAGTCCTTGCCTGTGGGGGCCGGGGTCGCCAGCGTATGCGGCAGGCAGATGATGGCAAAGCGTGTACGGTTGTACGCATCGTCCTGGATGGCGTGGCTGACGATGTGCAGGCCAAACTGCTGGGCTGCGCGCTCGCTGCTGATACCGGCCCAAGTGGGGTTGAGTGCCGCCAGGCGTGCGCCTTCGGCATTGCTTTCGACCGGACGGCGCTCGGCATGGGGCAAATGCTTGGACAGCCAGGCATGGCACTGCGCCAGCGCCTGGGGGTGGGCGGCCACCACCTCGATGCCATCCAGCGAGTTGCTGGAGCGCAGCAGGTTGTGGCGAATGAGCATGCTCACCTCGCCCACGATGTGGCACGGCGTGCTGCGGAACATGTCCAGCGTGCGGTTGACCACGCCTTCGGTGGAATTTTCCACGCCCACCACGCCATATTGCGCGCTGCCTGCAGCGGTGGCGTGGAAGACTTCTTCAAAGGTGGAGCAGTACAGAAAGTCCGCCGCGCCGCCAAAGTACTGCACGGCGGCTTCTTCGCAGAACGTGCCTTCGGGGCCAAGCACGGCCACGCGCTGGGGAGACTCCAGCGCCAGGCAGGCGGACATGATTTCGCGCCAGATGGCCGCCACGTGCGCGCCTTTGAGTGGGCCGGGATTGTGGGTTTTGATCTTTTCGATGACTTGTGCCACACGGTCAGGGCGAAAAAATGCCGTGCCCTCGTGTTTCTTGAGTTCGCCAACCTGTTCAGCCACACGGGCGCGCTGGTTGACCAGCTCCAGCAGTTGGCGGTCCAGACTGTCAATCTGGTTGCGCAGTACCAGCAGCTCGGGGCTGGCTTGGGGTTCTGTACTCATGGCTTCCTCGAAAAGCAGAGCGGCTGGCGCAGTCTATATAAGGTTTTCAGATAGAAAGTGTTCTGAATTCCTTGTCCTGCAAGCGCAAGCAGCTCTTATTTTTAAATTGTTGATCTATGGATCTGTGGCAGCAACTGCTGTTAAGCGCTGGTGCGCTCAAAGTCTTGCATGTAAGCCACCAGGGCCTGCACACCTTCCATGGGCATGGCGTTGTAGATGCTGGCGCGCATGCCGCCCACCGACTTGTGGCCCTTGAGTTGCAGCAAGCCACGCTCCTTGGCACCCGCCAGGAAAGCCTCGTTGCGGCTTTCGTCGCGCAGGAAAAACGGAATGTTCATGCGCGAGCGGTAGGTGCTATCGACCTTGTTCACATACAGCTGGGAGTGGTCCAGATAGTGGTAGAAAAATTCCGCCTTGGCCTTGTTGCGCGCTTCCATTGCAGCCACGCCGGACAACTCGCCTTCGCGCTGGCGCTTGAGCCATTGGAAAGTCAGGCCAGCCATGTAGATGCCCCAGGTGGGCGGGGTGTTGAACATGGAGTGGTTGTCGGCCACGGTCTTGTAGTTGAAGGCCGAAGGGCAGATGTCCAGCGCATGACCGAGCAGGTCTTCACGCACGATGACAATGGTCAGCCCAGCGGGGCCGATATTCTTTTGCGCACCGCCAAACGCCAGGCCGACGCGGCTCCAGTCCGTCGGGCGCGAGGCAACGTTGGAGGAGAAATCCACCACCAGCGGGGCATCGCTGCCCAGCGCCTTCAGATCGGGCAGCTCCTGGAATTCCACGCCGTGAATGGTTTCGTTGCTGCAGATGTGCACGTACTGCGCATCGCTGCCAATGTTCCAGCTGGCGGCATCGGGCACGGTGGTAAAGCCGCTGTCCTGTCCGCTGGCGGCCAGGCGGCTGTTGGCGTATTTGCCCGCTTCCTTGTGCGACTTCTGGCTCCAGCCACCGGTCACGACAAAGTCGGCTGCGCCGCCTTTGGACAGGTTCAAGGGCACGATGGCGTTTTCCGCCAGTCCACCGCCTTGCATGAACAAAATCTTGAAGTTGGCGGGCACGGCCAGCAGCTCGCGCAGATCAGCCTCTGCCGCTTCATAGATGCTGATGAACTCCTTGCCGCGATGGCTCATTTCCATCACGCCCATGCCGGAGCCACCCCAGTTGAGCATGTCGTTCGCGGCTTGTTGCAGAACTTCTTCAGGAATGGCGGCAGGGCCTGCGGAGAAATTGAAAGGGCGGCTCATCGTTTTTACAGTCAAATCACGCACTAGGGCAGAACACATCCACGCTAGCAGCTATCAAAAAAAGCGATCTTAGGTGAAAAAACACCCCACGGCTTGCGCAGTGGGGTGTCGTGCTTCTCTTATTCGGCAGCGGTATCTGGTGCCGCGCTGCTTGCGCCCGCTTCACCATCACCCTCCGTCTCGTTGTCTGTCGCATCGTTTTCAGCGATGCGTTGCAGACCAATCAGCTTGGCGCCTTCGTCCAGGCTCATCAGCGTCACGCCCTGGGTGGCTCGGCCCATTTCGCGGATCTCGGCCACGCGGGTGCGCACCAGCACGCCTTTGTCGGTGATCAGCATGATCTCATCTTCGGCTCCCACCAAAGTGGCTGCCACCACCTTGCCGTTGCGCTCGGACTGCTGGATGGCAATCATGCCCTTGGTGCCGCGGCCGTGGCGGGTGTATTCGCTGATGTGGGTGCGCTTGCCGTAGCCGTTTTCGGTGGCGGTCAGCACGCTTTGGGCGGCCGACTCGATATTGCCGTCGTCGGCTTCGGCCACCAGCATGGCAATCACGCTCTGGCCTTCATCGATGTTCATGCCGCGCACACCGCGGGCATTGCGGCCCATGGGGCGTACATCGTTTTCGTCAAAGCGCACAGCCTTGCCACCGTCGCTGAACAGCATCACGTCGTGCTTGCCATCGGTCAGCGCGGCGCCAATCAGGTAGTCGCCTTCGTCCAGGCCCACGGCAATGATGCCGGCCTTGCGCGGATTGCTGAACTCGGTCAGCGCCGTCTTCTTCACGGTACCCATGCTGGTTGCCATGAAGACGTAGTGATCTTCAGGGAAGCTGCGGTTGTCACCCGTGAGCGGCAGCACCACATTGATCTTCTCGCCGTCCTGCAGCGGGAACATGTTGACAATGGGACGGCCCCGCGAGTTGCGCGAGCCCGAGGGCACTTCCCAGACCTTGAGCCAGTACATGCGGCCACGATTGGAGAAGCACAGCAGATAGTCGTGCGTGTTGGCGATGAACAGCTGGTCGATCCAGTCGTCTTCCTTGGTGGCGGTGGCCTGCTTGCCGCGTCCACCACGCTTTTGCGCGCGGTATTCGCTCAAAGGCTGGCTCTTGATGTAGCCCGTGTGCGAGAGCGTCACCACCATGTCGGTGGGCGTGATCAGATCTTCGGTGGACAGGTCCTGGGCGCTGTACTCGATGGTGGAGCGGCGAGCGCCGATCTTGTTCTGGCCGAATTCGTTCTTGATGGCAGTCAGCTCGTCACCAATGATGACCGACACGCGCTCTGGCTTGGCCAGAATGTCCAGCAAGTCTTCGATGGTGGCCATGATGTCGCGGTACTCGGCGACGATCTTGTCTTGCTCCAGACCCGTCAGGCGCTGCAGACGCATTTGCAGGATTTCCTGCGCCTGTGTCTCGGACAGGCGATACAGGCCATCCTGGGCCAGACCAAATTCCTTTTCCAGGGATTCGGGGCGGTAGTCGTCGGCGTTGACCGAGGAGCCATCTTCGCGCGTGCGGGTGAGCATCTCACGCACCAGCTTGCTGTCCCATGCCTTTTCCATCAACGCAGCCTTGGCCACGGGAGGGGTGGGTGCATTGCGGATGATGGCAATAAAGTCATCAATGTTGGCCAGCGCCACGGCCAGACCTTCCAGGACGTGGCCACGATCGCGTGCCTTGCGCAGTTCAAACACCGTGCGGCGTGTCACCACTTCGCGGCGGTGTTGCAGGAAGACCTGGATCAGATCCTTCAGATTGCACAGCTTGGGCTGGCCATCGACCAGCGCCACCATGTTCACACCAAAGGTGTCTTGCAGCTGCGTCTGCTTGTACAGGTTGTTGAGCACCACTTCGGGCACTTCGCCGCGCTTGAGCTCGATCACCAGACGCATGCCAGACTTGTCGGACTCATCCTGGATATGGCTGATGCCTTCGATGCGCTTTTCATGCACCAGCTCGGCCATGCGTTCCTGCAGCGTCTTCTTGTTGACCTGGTAGGGCAGCTCATCCACGATGATGGCCTGGCGCTGGCCGCGATCAATGTCTTCAAAGTGCACCTTGGCACGCATCACGATGCGGCCACGGCCAGTACGGTAGCCTTCCTTGACGCCGTTGATGCCGTAGATGATGCCGGCCGTAGGAAAGTCGGGTGCAGGAATGATCTCGATGAGGTCATCCACCGTGGCATCAGGGTTGCGCAGCAGATGCAGGCAGGCATCCACCACTTCGTTCAGGTTGTGTGGCGGAATGTTGGTCGCCATGCCCACGGCAATACCGGCCGAGCCGTTGACCAGCAGGTTGGGCAGGCGCGCAGGCAGGGTCAGGGGTTCGCTTTCGGAGCCGTCGTAGTTGGGGCCGAAGTCCACCGTTTCCTTGTCGATGTCACCCAGCATTTCATGGGCGATCTTGGACAAGCGGATTTCGGTGTATCGCATGGCCGCAGCGCTGTCGCCATCCACCGATCCGAAGTTGCCCTGGCCATCGACCAGCATGTGGCGCAGCGAGAAATCCTGCGCCATGCGCACGATGGTGTCGTACACCGCGCTGTCACCGTGCGGGTGGTATTTACCAATGACGTCACCAACGATACGTGCCGATTTCTTGTACGGACGATTCCAATCGTTGTTGAGTTCGTGCATTGCATACAGCACGCGTCGATGCACAGGCTTCAAGCCATCGCGCGCATCGGGGAGGGCACGGCCCACAATCACGCTCATCGCGTAATCAAGGTAGCTGCGGCGCATCTCCTCTTCTAGGCTGATAGGCAAGGTTTCTTTGGCAAACTGGGTCATGTAGTGGTGCAGAGTGATGCAATGACGACGAAGTGGGCCATTTTAGAGGCAATGCAATGTTGTTACATGGCAACAACTAATCCGCATTGGGCTTTTGTCCTACCTCAAGCTGTTCTGCTAGCGGGTCAATCGAATAATCCGTATGGCACAATCATTTCCAGCGTTCTTGGTGATGGTCACTGATGACGTCCATGAATTTCGCAGCTTTAACTGCGGCTTAATCCCCAAGAGGAGAACCATGAAGAAACTGAACAAAGTAGCGATCCTGTTTGCTTCCGCCGCTCTGGCAACTGCTGCTGGTGCGCAAGTTAAGGCTGCTGATGGCGGTAAAGTTATCGACAACTGGCAGAACGGCACTGGCGAACTGGTCTGGAAAAACGGCACCAACGAACTGTGCTGGCGCAATGCCAACTGGACACCCGCTACAGCTGCCGAAGGCTGCGACGGTGCCCTGGTGAAGGCTGTTGAAGCCGCTCCTGCGCCCGCTCCTGCACCCGCTCCTGCTCCTGCAGTGGCATCCAAGGTGACTTTCGCTGCTGACGCTTTCTTCGACTTTGACAAGTCGGTTCTGAAGCCAGAAGGCAAGGCCAAGCTGGATGAGCTGGCTTCCAAGGTGCAAGGCATCAATCTGGAAGTGATCGTTGCTGTGGGTCACACCGACTCCATCGGTTCCGATGCTTACAACCAGAAGCTGTCCGAGCGTCGTGCTCAGGCTGTGAAGGCTTACCTGGAATCCAAGGGCATCGATAAGAGCCGCGTGTACACCGAAGGCAAGGGCGAGAAGCAGCCTGTTGCTGACAACAAGACCCGCGAAGGCCGCGCACAAAACCGTCGCGTGGAAATCGAAGTGGTCGGTACCCGCAAGTAATCTCTTAGAGAGTACGCTTGAAAGCCCCGGAGACGGGGCTTTTTTCTTTGCTGTTTTTAAATCGTTGCACAATCATCCCCATGACTGATTCCATCAATGTGGATCCAGCGGAGCTGGAAAAATTCTCAAGCCTTGCCCACCACTGGTGGGATGTAGACAGTGAGTTCAAGCCGCTACATATGATCAATCCACTGCGTCTGGCCTGGATAGATGAGCATGCAGCACTGAACGGCAAAGAAGTCTTGGACGTGGGCTGTGGTGGCGGCATTTTGGCCGACTCGATGGCACGCAAAGGCGCCAGCGTGATGGGCATTGATTTGGCCACCAAGTCACTGCGTGTGGCACAGCTGCATGCTTTGGAAACCGGTACACCCAATATTCAATATCGGGAAGTTGCAGTCGAAGCGCTTGCGGCAGAACGTCCGGCCAGCTTCGATGTGGTCACCTGCATGGAGATGCTCGAACATGTGCCTGACCCTGCGTCTGTTGTACGTGCCTGCACACAGCTGGTGAAACCTGGCGGATGGGTGTTTTTCTCTACCATCAATCGCAATCCCAAAGCCTACGGCCTAGCCATTGTGGCTGCAGAATACGTTCTTAAAATGTTGCCTCAAGGGACCCACGAGTTCGATAAATTTATCAAACCGAGTGAACTGGCTGCATTCTGCCGTCAGGCAGGGTTGGTGGTGACGCACTCTAAAGGCCTGCAACACAATCCATTCACAGGGCGCTACTGGCTCAACGAAGATTGCAGTGTCAATTACATGCTTGCTGCACAGCGTCCAGACGAATGAGCTGCCTGCTTCATGTGAAAGCCGTCCTGTTTGATTTGGACGGCACGCTGCTTGATAGCGCACCCGATCTTGGCTTTGCAGCCAATCAATTGCGCGCAGCCCGTGGTCTGGAGCCCTTGTTGCAAGCAAGTTATCGGCCTTATGTCGGTACAGGTGCGCGTGGAATGCTGCGCATAGCCTTGGGCATCACCCCTGAGGCCCCTGGTTTTGACCTGCTCAAAGAAGAATTCTTCCAAGCATATGAGCAATGCATGGGGCAGCATTCCCAGTTGTTTGAGGAAGTGCCTTCGTTGTTACAGACGCTGCGCAGTCACCATCTGGCATGGGGTGTCGTAACCAACAAGTCTGAACGCTTTGCCTTGCCCATCGTGCAAAACAGTCCAGCTCTGGCGGGTGCGGGGGCTGTTGTTTGTGGAGACACGACAGCTCATTCCAAACCACATCCAGCACCGCTTTGGGAGGCGGCCAAGCGTTTGGGTGTTGAGCCTGAGCACTGTATATATGTGGGGGATGATGAACGCGACATGGTGGCCGCTCATGCTGCAGGTATGAAAGCGATCGCGGCGTGCTATGGATACCTGGGCGGGGTGAGCAGTGTGGATGTCTGGAATCCTGATGCTTCCATCAATTCCCCTGCTGAACTCACGCGAATGTTGGGATTGAATTAGAATAGCGCTTACGGGGCTGTCCTGGTTTCGACGTGGGTTCGGGATCAGTGTGGTGCATGTCGAGCTTGAGTTACGCTCGTAAATCTCGATTCACAAAACTAACTGCAAACGACGAACGTTTCGCACTCGCCGCTTAAATCCGGTGAGCCTTGCAACAGCACGCTGATGGGCTGGGCAAAGGGGTAGCAATACCTCTCGGCTGCAAGGGAATTCACATCAGCTGGCTTGGTACCGGGCACCTTGGTATTGAGCAAGATTTAAGGGTGCTGGCCTTGTCTGAAGCGTGTGTCTGCGCGGCAGACAGAGTGAGAATCAAATCAGAACACTAAACATGTAGATCTGCCTGACGAAGGCTTGCGGACGCGGGTTCAATTCCCGCCAGCTCCACCACCCACCACAAGGCCACACAATGAGAAATCACTGTGTGGCCTTATTTTTTGCTCTTTTTATTGTGTGTTGTTGTGCTGAAATTCACACCGATTCACACGGGCGTTCAC
>JAEYRT010000198.1 GCA_023435325.1 Pseudomonadota bacterium
GGATTGTGGTGTGGCGATGAAGGACATAGAAAAACCCGGCATCGCTAAAAACGAGGCCGGGTTCACACATTCGGTTTCGTCTTTAGCAGGATTTATAAAGCGCCCGCAAGCAGAAGCAAATCGGCGCGTAAGTGGCCATTATGCCAAACCTGGCACATGCTTGGTAAGCAGCGCCGCCACGCCGAGCACGAGGAAGATCACCGCCGAGATGATGTGCACCAAGCGTATCGGCACCTTCTTGACCAGCTTGTCGCCCAGCCACACCACAGGTGCGTTCGCCAGCATCATGCCCAGGGTCGTGCCAAGCACCACCCACACATAGGCCTGGTACTGCGCGGCCAGCATGACGGTGGCAATTTGCGTCTTATCGCCCATTTCAGCCAGAAAGAACGCCAGCACCGTGGCACCGAACACGCCCCAGCGCGATGACTCTGCCACGCCCTCGTCATCGAGCTTGTCTGGAATCAGCATCCAGATGGCCATGCCGATAAAGGACAGGCCCAGAATCCAGCGCATCACGTCAGGCCCCATCAAGTCACTGATCCAGGCGCCTACAGCACCGGCCAGGCCGTGGTTGATGACAGTGGCCACAAAAATGCCCAGCACGATGGGCCAGGGTTTGCGAAAACGGGCAGCGAGCACCAGAGACAACAGCTGCGTTTTATCGCCCATTTCTGCAAGGGCGACGATACCGGTCGAGATGAGGAAGGCTTCCATCGGAGGGAGAAGTTTTCAAAAACAGGCTGGCTCAAGCGCGCATTGGCTACCTCCGCGCCAGCCATGGAACGGTTGCAGCCAATGGTCTTGCCCAGCTTTTGCAAGCCGCATGCACCATAGCGCTCCCGCGCCAAGTCTGTTGATACATGCTTTTGGCGCATTGCACGCCAAACGGACTACTCCCCAAGGACGCCGCTATTGTAGTGATCTGAAACAACTAGCAAATTCGCGCCGTAGTACTCGGGTAAGCCCCAGGGTTGCGTTGTTGTATAGGAGCACAAATTTGACAAAAACCGTATGGCCTGCCTGTTTCGTTGCTACATAATGGGCTCGCTCCCGGGTGCGCGGGTACAGGAGCTAGTGCGTTTGCGTCTCTAAGGTAGGTCACGGTCAGCTGGCTTTCGGTTAGGGCTCCATCGCGTTTCAAGTCTTTTTCTAGGAGTCCTACCATGGGCAACAAACTGTACGTCGGCAATCTGCCATACGCTTTCCGCGACAACGACCTTGAGCAGGCGTTCTCTCAATTCGGCGCAGTGCAAAGCGCCAAGGTCATGATGGAGCGCGACACAGGCCGCTCCAAAGGCTTCGGCTTCGTGGAAATGGGCAGCGACGCTGAAGCCCAATCCGCCATTCAAGGCATGCACGGCCAAAATTACGGCGGCCGCGACCTGGTGGTCAACGAAGCCCGCCCCATGGAGCCCCGTCCTCCCCGTTCCGGCGGTTTTGGCGGCGGCCGCGGTAACGGCGGTGGCTTCGGCGGTGGTGGCTACGGTGGTCGCAACAGCTACTAATTCCAAACTTGGCGTTAATACCTAGCGCACAAGCTTGAAAGGAACCTTCGGGTTCCTTTTTTATTGCCACAACGCGTTTTTCCACCAAACGGTTGCTATTTATAAATATCTCTGTCAATAATATTTGCGCAGGTATTTAATGCCTGTTGTTTCAAATGGAATGTGCGGTTGCTTTTGTCATATGCACTGCATGGAATAGATGGCAGAGGAGTTGGTAATGGGTAGCAAGTTATATGTGGGCAATTTGCCCTATGCGGTGCGTGATCACGATCTGCAGCAAGCCTTCGCACAATTCGGCACGGTACATACGGCCAAGGTCATGATGGAGCGCGATACAGGCCGCTCCAAAGGCTTTGGTTTTGTGGAGATGGGTAGTGAAGGCGAAGCCAGCGCAGCCATTCAAGGCATGAATGGCCAGCCCTTAGGGGGGCGTAGCCTGGTCGTGAACGAGGCGCGCCCCATGGAGCCACGCCCACCCCGTTCCGGCTTCAACGGTGGCTATAACCATGGTGGTGGCAACAACAACTATGCAGGGCGCAATGAAGGAGGCTTTCGCAGCCCCTATGGCACAGGGCCCCGCAACCGCAATTTCTCGAATACAGATGGCGGATATGAGCAACCCAATAATCGACAGCGCAATAACAATCAATACTGACAAGCAATTAAAAACAGAAAAAACCCTTTAAGGGTTTTTTCTGTTTTGAGAGCTCATTCCTACAGTAATTAGGTTATTAATCCTACTTTTCATTAATCCGGATTAATAACACCACGCACCCGGCCTTTCATTTCCACCACCTGGGAAAGATTGTCGTAATCCAGGCTGTCTCCATGGAACTGGTCATTGCCACGGGTAATCACCACGGGCAAATGGGACTTCACGCGCTCCTCATTGGTCCAGGCATGCAGAAACTCGCCCTCCAGTTTCAGAGCAGGAGTGGCCTTGTTTGCTGCCACGCGCTCCACCACCGCATCACCCCACAACTGCACTTCGGAAGCGTCGGAATTGCTCGCGCCACGCTTGGCGGAAGACACGGTCACGGTGCCATCTGGCGCCAGGCTGCGTGTGCGGACGCGATCAATTTCCAGCGTGTCGGACTGCGGCAGATGCCGGGCCTCTTCTCCCTGAATCACGCTTTGCAAACGCCCCTTGGCATCGAACTGGTGCACCGAGAAGTTTTCCAGGGTGTAGTCGGGCTCTGCCGACACCACGGTCTCCGTTTTGCCCAGCAACGGTTTGGGCGCATTGCGCACCAACCACCAGGTGCCCAGGGCCAGCATGACCATGAGCAGCACAGGCAGATAAATGGAGGCCTGCTCCCAAATACGCTGCAAGGTGTTCTTCATCGTTGATACGCCTCCAACAGCCGTGAATATTGCACGCTGGCGACCAACAGCAGATCGCACAGTTCACGCACTGCGCCCTGGCCGCCTGGAGCCTGCGTCACATAGTCGGCGATCGCGCTATTTTCTGCATGCGCATTGCTGGGCGCACAGGCAAAGGCGCAGCGCTGCATGACGGGCAGGTCAGGCCAGTCATCGCCCATTGCAGCCGCCTGGCTCCATGACAGGCCCAGTGCATCCAGAATCGATTGGGCTGCTGGCACTTTGTCTTCAGTGCCGTAGACCACGTGGTTCACGCCCAGTTGCTGCAGGCGCAGACGCAGCGGCAGCGAATCACGTCCTGTCACCACAGCAGGCGTAATGCCCGCCTTCTGCAGCAGTTTGATGCCGTGTCCATCCAGGGTGTTGAAGCGCTTGATGGTTTCTCCATGCTCGGTAAAGTGCAGACCGCCATCGGTCAGCACGCCATCGACATCGAAAAACACCACACGCACGGCCTGTGCCTGCAGCAGCAGCTCAGGTGAGAAATGCAAGGCGGGGCGCACAAACGGGCGAGGCATCAGATCACCTTTGCCAACATCAGGTCCCGGATATGGACCATGCCTACCAGCTGCGACTGCGCGTTGACGACCAAGACGGATGTAATGCCGTGCTGCTCCATCATCTGGGCCGCATCCGCCGCCAGCGCATCCGTACCGATGGTGCGCGGGTTGGCATGCATCAACTCGGCGGCCTTGGCGTTGCGCAAATCCGTGCCGTCTTCAATGCGGCGACGCAAATCCCCATCCGTGAAAATGCCCAGAACCTGATCGTTGTCGTCCACGATGGCACTGGCGCCCAGGTTCTTGGCACTGATCTCACGCATCAGGCGATCAAAGCCATCGGCAGGACGCACCTTGGGTACCTCGTCGCCACTGCGCATCACATCGCGCACATGCGTCAGCAGCTTGCGTCCCAGTGCACCACCGGGGTGCGACAGCGCGAAATCTTCGGCCTTGAAACCACGCGCATCCAGCAAGGCCGCTGCCAGCGCATCGCCCAACGCCAGCTGCACGGTGGTACTGGCTGTAGGGGCCAGATTCAGCGGACATGCTTCACGCTCCACGCTGGTATCGAGCACCCAGTCCGAGTGTTTGGCCAGGCTGGACTGCAAGCCTCCAGTCATGCCTGCGATACGCACGCCCTGGCGCTTGAGAGCTGGCAGCAGCGAAGTCAGTTCATTGCTCTCACCGCTGTTGGAAATGGCCAGCACCAGATCTTTGTCGGTAACCATGCCCAGGTCGCCATGGCTGGCTTCACCCGGGTGCACAAAAAATGCAGGGGTTCCGGTGGAAGCCAATGTGGCAGCAATCTTGCGACCGATGTGGCCACTCTTGCCCATGCCCATGACCACGATGCGTCCGGGCGTGGCCAGCATGGCCTGGGCGACCTGGACAAAACTGTCATCCAGGCGTTGTGCCATGGCTTGCAAGGACTGAATCTCAATGGCCAGTGTTTCACGCGCAGTGGCCAAGGCTTGCGTGGCGCCCAGTACGGGCGTGTTCTGCATGGGGGTATTCATGCACCGATTTTATCGGTGCCGGTATGACCACGCTGCGCGCCAAGTGCCCGTGCTGCTTTCCGCCGTTTCCCCCAAGTTCTGCCCAAGGGTGGAAAAACCCTAGCTCAGCCTGTTCAGGAAAAGCGGCATCGGTCGCGATACCTGGCAATCCAGGTGCATTGATGCCTGTGCGGTGTGCGCAAAAGCGGACCTCTGGGTACACTTTTTCAAATATTTGCCCCTGCCTGGCAACGCCTGCGGGGGTTGTCACCAGCGAGCACCTTGTTCTTCGCCCATTGCCGCACCTCCATCGACCCGGTGCAGGCCCTGATGAATTCCCCCATGTATACCAACAGCGTCAACGACTACCTCCGCCAGAACATCCGCACCGTGCCTGACTGGCCCGCCCCTGGCGTGCAATTTCGCGACATCACCCCCTTGCTGCAGAACCCCAAGGTGTTTCGCGTGCTGATTGATGCATTTGTGCATCGTTATATGGATGCAGACAAGCGCCCTGATGTGGTGGCGGGCCTGGACGCACGCGGTTTCATTCTGGGCTCCGTGATTGCCTATGAACTCAATGTGGGTTTCGTACCCATCCGCAAGAAGGGCAAACTGCCTTTCACCACGGTGGAAGAAACCTATGAACTGGAATATGGCAGCGCCACCGTGGAATTGCACACGGATGCCGTCAAGCCCGGCGACCGCGTACTGCTGATTGACGACTTGATTGCCACTGGCGGCACCATGATGGCTGGCAAGAAGCTGATCGAAAAGCTGGGAGCCACCGTGATGGAAGGCGCAGCCATCGTGGACTTGCCCGAGCTGGGTGGCTCCAAGCTGCTGCGCGAAACCGGCAAGCTGCCCTTGTTCACCCTGGTGGATTTTTCTGGCCACTGAGCCCCCAGGCCAGCGCCCTGCCCGCAAGCCGGCTGATGCCGGCTTTTTTGTGCTCTGGCACAACGTGGCCGAGAATGCGGCAGACGCCAGACACGCGCACGCACGGCCGCTGGCCCCTGCACCAGCTTTTTCCTCCCCGCTCTTTTGCTGACCATGTTGCTTCACCCTCCGTCCACGTCCACCCCATCCTTTTGGCAACGCGGGCTCCGGGCAATGGCCTGGGCTGGCGGGCTGATTGCGGCGGCGTTGGCTGGCTTGTGGGGTGGCATGGCTCTGTGGAGCCATCTGCCACGCGAGCACTCCATCGCGCTTGTCATGACTCTGGGATGGGGACTGGCCTGGATGATTGCACTGGTCCGCAGCGCAAGGCAAAGGCGCCTGCGCCCGCTTCTGACCGGCGGTCTGGTACTGATGCTGGCGGTGCTGACCTGGTGGAGCACCATTGCGCCGCAGGCTGAGCGTCAGTGGGCACCCGATGTCGCGCAGCTGGTGGAAATAGAGGGTGACCGTGAGCACCCTTCCCTCGTGCACCTGCGCAATGTGCGCAATTTTGCCTGGCGCAGCGAAACCGACTTCACGCCACGCTGGGAAGCGCGCAGTTATGACCTGGCGCAGCTGCGCAGCGTGGACGTGGCCCTGTCTTACTGGATGGGACCAGCCATCGCCCACACCCTGGTGTCATTCGGTTTTGCCGACGGCCAGCACCTGGTGTTTTCCATCGAGATCCGCAAGGAGGCGCACGAGCAATTCGATACGCTGGCAGGTTTTTTCAAGCAATATGAAATGGCACTGGTGGCCGCGGACGAGCGCGACATTCTGGCCGTGCGCACCCAAGCGCGCGGCGAGCAGGTGCACTTGTATCGCGTGCAAATGAGCCAACCGGCCATGCGCGACCTGTTCCTGGCCTATGCCGACCAGGCCCAGCAACTGCAGCGTGCACCACGCTTTTATCACACGCTCACGGCCAACTGCACCACCATCGTCTGGCAGCTGGCGCGTCGCATTGGCCAGGAACTGCCGCTGGACTGGCGCCTGCTGGCCTCGGGCTATCTGCCCGAATACCTGCATGCACGGGGTGCCCTGGCTTCCGAGCTGCCATTGCCAGCTTTGCGCCGCGAAAGCCAGATCAATGCCCGCGCTGAAGGCTGGCAGCCTGCACCGGGCATGACGGACGCACAGGCCAGCGCGGATTTCTCGCGGGCCATCCGCCAGGATTTGTAACGCCCTCACTCTCCTGTGGGGCTGCAGCCTGCCCGGAGGAGCGTGATGCCCTGCAACAGCCCACTACACTCGCCGCTTATGAAGTGCAACACCCTGTCCCGCTGGCTCTGGATGGTCGGCTTGCTGCTCGGCCTGACTGGCTGCGCCGGCGTGACCGTGCGCACGGCCGATCCCGCCAATTACCTGGCCGAGCGCCGCAGCGATGTGCTGACTTCGGGCGAACTCAGCCCGGATACGCAGGAAGCCTTGCGGGTGCTGGATCTGGACACCAAGACCTGTCTGGCTGATGCGCCCCGGTGCTACTACACCATCGGCAATGCCACGGGGCTGTATGACGAGCAGCGCATGGCGACACTGGCGGAGCTGTGGGTGCTGCAAGGCCGTCAGGCACAGCAAGCGGCGTCGTTGCCGGGCCAGCGCACCCAAGCCGAAGTGCAGGCCTGGCTGGAAGCCGCACGCCATGCCTGGGCCTATCTGTTCTTCACCCATCGCCAACCCAGTGAACGCGCCTTTGAAGATCGCCAGTTGCAGGTGCGCGACTATTACAACTACGCAGTGCAACAAGCCGTCACCGGCCTGTTCGAGCTGACGCAGCGCAGTGACCAGGGCATGCCCACGCAGGTTGGCCCCTGGGAATTCACCACCGATTTCTCGGGCGTCTGGCTGCCCGCCAACAAGGAAATGCCCTTCGAGGTAATTCCTGCCACATCACTGCGCTTTTCGGGTCTGCGCAACCAGTACCGGCGCAATGGTTTTGGTGCGGAGCTGGTGGCTGTCTTTCAGAACCCAGAAGAAGCGCGCAGCAACCAGCTGGCCCACGGTCTGCATGCGGGGCCACCCATGCCGCCGTTTCAGGAGTCGCTTTTCCCTGCGGTGACCGTGGTGCTGCACTTTGGCGGAGAAAGCTTGCAGGAAGTGCTCTCCACCAAGCAGATCCGGCTGCAGGCCTTTGACCCGTTCCGGGTGCGCCAGATCGCCATGGCGCAGCAGCAGGTGCCACTGGCGGGCAACTTCTCTTCGGGTTATGGGCTCTGGCTGGCACGCTCGGGTTTTGCCACGCAGGCGCTGCGCACCCTGATCGGCCTGAGCAATGGCATCGTCACCCCGACGATTTACCTGATGCAGCCCTACGACCCCAACCGGCGCACCATCATCATGCTGCACGGCCTGGCCAGCAGCCCCGAAGCCTGGATCAACGTGGCCAATGAAGTGCTGGGCGATGAAAACCTGCGCCACAACTACCAGGTCTGGCAGGTCTACTACCCCACGAACGCACCGCTGGCATTGAACAACTACGCCATTCGCCAGGCACTGCAACACACCTTGCAGCGCTTTGATCCCCAGGGCCGCTCACGCGCATCGCAAGACATCACCCTGATCGGGCACAGCATGGGCGGAGTGCTGGCCCGCCTGCTGGTGAGCAACTCCGAAGGGCGGATGCTGACCTCGGTCACCAGCAACTACGGCATCACGGCCCGGGGCAGCAAAGACGTGGCCAGGCTGCAGGATTTTCTGGAATTCCAAGCCCTGCCGAATGTTGGCAGCGCCATCTTCATTGCAGCGCCCCACCAGGGCACGGACTTCGCCAATCACCGCGTGGCGCGCTGGATCTCCAACCTCATCACGCTGCCGTTTTCCATGGTGCAGCAGTTTGGCGACATCACGCGCACGCTGGCACAGGCCTCGCCGCGCATTGGCAAGCAATCGCTGCTGCGCATCCCGAACAGCATCGACAACCTCAGCGACGAAGACGAGTACGTGCGCACGGCAGCCAGCCTGCCGATCGATCCGCGCGTGCGCTACCACTCCATCATCGGCAACAGCACACCGCAGCTCCCGCTGACCGAGAGCAGCGATGGCATCGTGCCCTACCACAGCGCGCATTTGCCGGGCGCAACGTCCGAGCTGGTGGTGCCTTTTGGACACAGCGTGCAGGAGCATCCGCGCGCGATTGTGGAAATTCGCCGCATCCTGCACCGGCAACTGCTGGAGCAGAACAATAAGTGAAAGTGAGCAAGAGGCGCTTGACAGCAAAGGACTTCAAGATGAAAACACCTTGAAGTCCTTTATGCATCAGCAGAAGGCGCTTCTGTTTTTTTCTGTTTTACTTGCCAATACAGAAACTGGAGAAGATCACCCCCAGCAGATCATCGGACGTGAATTCCCCCGTGATGCTGTTGAGCGCCGTCTGCGCCAGGCGCAGCTCTTCGGCCAGGATGTCCAAAGCCGGGCCGGGCACGTTCAACTGGTCATGCGCTTCATCCAGATGCGCACCCACGGCCTGCAGCGCTTCGACGTGGCGCGCACGGGCAATGTACAGGCCCTCGGCCGCCGACTGCCAGCCCGCCACTTGCAGCAGGCGCTGGCGCACGGCATCCAAACCGTCGCCGGTGCGGGCCGACAGACTCAGGCTGGCTTCCGTACCCTTGCGGCCAGCCAAAGGGGCCAGAGGCTGCATGTTCGCCCCAGGAGCGGCCAAGTCGGTCTTGTTCCACAGGTCAATGACCGGAATGCTGGGCGCAATGCGTGCGGCCAAGGTTTCGGCAATTTCCAGATCCGCCGCCACATAGTCCTCCTCGCCCATGCGCGAGAGGTCGTGCAGGAACAGCACGGCATCGGCCGCCGCAATCTCGTCCCAGGCACGCGCAATGCCGATGCGTTCGACTTCGTCGTCGCTGTCGCGCAGACCGGCGGTGTCGATCACGTGCAGCGGCACGCCATCGATCTGGATGGTTTGCTGCACCTTGTCACGCGTCGTACCCGCAATCGGCGTGACGATGGCCAGCTCGGCCCCCGCCAGCGCATTGAGCAGCGAGCTTTTACCGGCATTGGGTTGGCCGGCAATCACCACCTTGATGCCCTCGCGCAGCAGCGCGCCTTGCTGGGTGCGCGCCAGCACCTGGCCGAGCTGGTCGCGCAGCGCGTCGAGCTGGCCGTAGGCATCGGCCTTTTGCAGAAAGTCGATTTCCTCTTCCGGGAAGTCCAGGGTGGCTTCCACCAGCATGCGCAGGTGCACCAGCGCCTCGCGCAGCTCGCCAATCTCGCTGGAGAACTCCCCCGACAGTGAGCGGCTGGCGCTGCGCGCAGCGGCTTCGGTGCTGGCGTCGATCAGGTCGGCAATCGCCTCGGCCTGGGCCAGGTCGATCTTGTCGTTCAGAAAGGCGCGCTCCGTGAATTCGCCGGGCTGGGCCAGGCGCAAACCGGGCAGAGTCGCAGATGAAGAGTGCTTGCTGACCTCTTGCGCAGCTTCGAGACAACGCGCCAGCAGCAGCTGCAGCACGACGGGGCCACCGTGGGCCTGCAGCTCCAGCACATCTTCGCCGGTATAGCTGTTGGGGCCGGGAAAGTGGATGGCCAAGCCATGGTCGATCGGCGCGCCCTTGGCATCCCTGAAGGGCAGGTAGGTGGCTTCACGGGGCTTGAGGTCCTTGCCCAGCAGGTGGCGCACAAACTCGCCAATGTGCTTGCCAGACACACGAACAATGCCCACGGCCCCGCGTCCGGGTGCAGTGGCAATGGCAACGATGGGATCGGTATGGCGCGCGAGCATGGGAGCATCCTTTACAGCATTGGCGGCAAGCCGCCCCATGATAGGAGAGGCAGCAAAGTCCGGGCGTCTTTCAAAACAGGAGCGCTTTGCGTCCGTCGTTGCTTGATTTGAGAATCAAAACCTTCTCAAATCCAGTAATGACAAGCGTACAACGCTCTTGTTTTGAAAGACCAAGGGCCGCTTGCGCGGCCCTGTGGTCATGGTGTCAACCCGTGGGGCTGATTATTTTTTCTTGTTGGCGTCTGCAGGCGCCGACTTGAAATTGGGCAGATTGAACTGCGGGGGCACGCCCATGCGGGTGTTGATGACCCATTGCTGCGCAATCGACAAGATGTTGTTGGTCAGCCAGTACAGCACCAGGCCTGCAGGGAACATGAAGAACATGACACTGAAGATCAGGGGCATGAACCACATCATCTTGGCCTGCATGGGGTCTGGTGGCACAGGGTTCAGCGCGGTTTGCAGCAGCGAAGACAGTGTCATCAGGATTGGCAGGATGAAGTAGGGGTCCTTGGCCGACAGGTCGGTGATCCACAAGATCCAGGGCGCGTGACGGATTTCCACCGACGACAGCAGCACCCAGTACAGCGCGATGAACACCGGAATCTGGATCATGATGGGGAAGCAACCGCCCATGGGGTTGACCTTCTCCTCGCGGTAGATGCGCATCATCTCCTGCTGCATCTGCTGTGGGTTGTTCTTCAGGCGCTCGCGCATCTCCATGATGCGGGGGTTCACGGCCTTCATCTTCGCCATCGAGGCGTAAGCCTTGGCGTTGAGCCAGTAGAACAGAATCTTCAGGAACAGCACCAGACCGACGATGGACCAGCCCCAGTTGCCCAGCACGCCGTGGATCTTGTCCATCAGCCAGTACAGGGGCTTGGCCAGAATGGTCAGCCAACCGTAGTCCTTGACCAGTTCCAGACCGGGAGCCAGCGCTTCCAGTGTCTTTTCCAGCTGCGGGCCCGCAAACAGGCGCGCGTCGATGGTCTTGGACTCGCCAGGGTTCACCGTGCCCACAGGGGTGATCATGCCGGCAGCGTACAGGTTGTCGCCCACCTTGCGGGCAAAGTTGTCGCGCTGCTGGCCTTCGCCCAGCAACCATGCCGAAGCAAAGTAGTGCTGCACCATGGCCACATAGCCATCCGTTGCAGACTTCTGGAAGTCCGCCTTGCCTTCGGCAATTTCCTTGAACTCCACCTTCTGGTACTTCTTCTCTTCCGAGTAGAAGGCAGGGCCGGTAAAGGTCGAATAGAAAGCGTTGCCACCGTCCAGCGCATTGCCGTCACGCAGCAACTGCAGGTACAGCTGGGGCGCCACGGCGGTCGCACCGTTGTTCACCACCTCGTGCTTGACGCCGATATCGTAGGCACCGCGCTGGAGGGTGAAGGTCTTGACCAGCTTCACGCCATCCTGCTCGGGCGACTCAAAGCGCACTTGCAACTCGTTTTGGCCGTCCTTGAGTTCGCGGTCACCGGGCACCACGGTCATGACGGTCTTGTGGGTGGGGAAGTTGCCACCGATCAGACCGGTCTGGGCCAGGTAGACGCGTTCGGCACTTTCGTCAAACAGCACAAACTGCTTGCTGCGATCGGCATCTTCGGCGTAGTCCAGCAACTCGGCGTGCACCAGTGCACCGCCCTGACCATCAAAGGTCAGACGCAGCACGTCGGTGGTGACCGTGACTTTTTCACGGGCAATCGGCGTCGCGTCCGCTGCAGCGCCAGGCACATCGCTCGAGGAAACGGCGGGCGTCAGCGCATCAGGCACATCGGCAGGCTTGCTGTCGGCAGGCGCTGTCGCCACCGTCTTGGGAGCCGAAGGGAAGAACGTGGCTGATTTGCCATTGTGGATTTGCCATTGGTCCCACAGCAAAACCATGGAGAAACCAAATATCACCCACAAAATGGTGCGGCGAATGTCGTTCATGAAGACTTCTTTGGTGAGGAAGAGGAGGTCAAACCGGTAAACAGCTTGGGCGCTTGGTCAGGCACTGGATCATGCCCGCCATCACACCACGGGTGACAGCGTACCAGTCGCCGCAGTGTCAAATAGGTGCCTGCCGCAGCGCCGTGCTGCTCCAGGGCCTTCAAGGAATAGGCCGAGCATGTCGGTTCAAAACGGCAAGCCGAGCCCAACCATGGACTCAGCAGCAGACGATAGCCACGCACCAGCGCCATGAGCAAGGCCTTCATCATGGTTTTATCCCGCGCCTTGTGCAGCCGTTGATGGACCCGGCTGTGCCTGCGCTTGCGCTGCAGGTGGGCTGCTCTTGCGCCGCGTGGCGTGCTGAAAGAGCTGGAGCAACTCGGCCCTCACGGCGCGCTTGAGGGGCTCCGAGGTGGCACTGATGAATTGTTTGCGGTCAAAACCAGCACGCAGACGCACCACATAGGCTGCCGGCAGCAAGGCCTGCAGCTGGGCATCAAACTCACTGGCCACGGCATAGATCTGCCGCTTGATGGTGTGGCGCGTGACGGAACGCTTGGCCCAGCGCTTGGGCACCAGGGGAC
>JAEYRT010000067.1 GCA_023435325.1 Pseudomonadota bacterium
ATCCTTGCCTTCACCCAACAGACTTTGCGCCACGCTGACCGAGCGCGAGGCATCGGGAACGTAGACCACCGGGCCTTCGTACTTGGGCGCAATCTTCACGGCGGTGTGCACGCGCGAGCAGGTAGCGCCGCCAATCAAGAGCGGAATGTTGCGGCTGCGGAAGTACTCGTCCTTCTGCATCTCGCCCGCCACGTACTGCATTTCTTCCAGGCTGGGGGTAATCAGGCCCGACAGGCCGATGATGTCCGCACCGACTTCCTTGGCCTTGGCCAGCACTTCGTGGCAAGGCACCATCACGCCCATGTTGACCACTTCAAAGTTGTTGCACTGCAAGACCACGGTGACGATGTTCTTGCCGATGTCGTGCACGTCACCCTTGACGGTGGCGATGACGATCTTGCCCTTGCTGGTCACGTCCAGACCGGCGGCTTCCTGCTGGCGCTTTTCCTCTTCGATGTAGGGCACCAGGTGCGCCACGGCCTGCTTCATCACGCGGGCGGACTTCACCACCTGCGGCAGGAACATCTTGCCCGCGCCAAACAGGTCACCAACCACGTTCATGCCGTCCATGAGCGGGCCTTCGATCACGTGCAGCGGACGGCCGCCCTTGGCCAGCACTTGCTGGTAAGCCTCTTCCGTGTCTTCGGTGATGAAGTCGGTGATGCCATGCACCAGCGCGTGCGTCAGGCGCTCGCCCACGGTCTTGGGGTTGTCAGGCGTGCCGCGCCATTCCAGCTTTTTGCTGTCGTCCTTGGCGGCGCCCTTGGCCTGGTCGGCAATTTCCAGCAGGCGTTCAGCGGCATCGGGGCGGCGGTTGAGCACCACGTCTTCCACGCGCTCGCGCAGTTCTGGGTCCAACTCGTCGTACACGCCAATCATGCCGGCGTTGACGATGCCCATGTCCATGCCCGCCGCAATCGCGTGGTACAGGAACACAGTGTGGATGGCTTCACGCACGGGGTCGTTGCCGCGGAACGAGAACGACACGTTGGACACGCCACCGGACACCTTGGCACCGGGCAGGTTCTGCTTGATCCAGCGCACGGCTTCGATGAAGTCCACGCCGTAGTTGTTGTGCTCTTCAATGCCGGTGGCCACGGCAAAGATGTTGGGGTCGAAGATGATGTCTTCGGGCGGGAAGCCGACTTCATCGACCAGAATGCGATAGGCTCGCTCGCAAATTTCGATCTTGCGCGCAAAGGTGTCGGCCTGGCCTTTTTCGTCAAAGGCCATCACCACGGCAGCCGCGCCATAGCGCTTGACGAGTTTGGCGTGCTTCTTGAACTCTTCCACACCTTCCTTCATGGAGATCGAGTTCACGATCCCCTTGCCCTGCAGGCAGCGCAGTCCGGCTTCGATCACATCCCATTTGGACGAGTCCACCATCACCGGCACCTTGGCGATATCGGGCTCGGACGCAATCAGGTTCAGGAAGCGCACCATGGCGGCCTTGCTGTCCAGCATGGCCTCGTCCATGTTCACGTCGATGATCTGCGCACCGTTTTCCACCTGCTGGCGCGCCACGGCCAGGGCTTCTTCGTACTGCTCATTCAGGATCAGACGCGCAAAGGCTTTGGAGCCAGTGACGTTGGTGCGTTCGCCCACGTTGACGAACAGGGTGTCATCGCCAATGAAGACGGGCTCCAGGCCCGACAGGCGCATGGGCGGAATGGATTGGGGGGCAGCGGCAGCAGTCATCGCACTCACCTGTGTGAAAACAAAAGGGAAAACAAAACAGGTGAACGCCGTTGCATGCGAGCGGCTGGCAGGCACCAAGCAACTGTGCTGCAGCCGTCATCCCAAGCCTGACAGTGAAGCCTTCACTGCTGCAGCGCTCCTTGGGACGAAAACGTCGATTCTAATTCGCCTGTCAATGTCCGGACAGGAGCTGCATGGGACGGCCTGGCTCCTGCAACCCGTTCGAAACGGTAGAAAAGATTGGGCTCGGACACGATGTAAACATGGCCTTGTCCGTCCAGCGCAACGCCTTCTGGTTGCGGAATACCTTGGTCCAGGCCGTGCATGCCCCTCCACAGCGGCAAAACGCTCAGCGGCCGCCCCTCTGGGGTGTACTCCACCATGACACTGGATTCTTGGCTCAGCAGCAGCAGATGCCCCGTCGCCTCGTCCACGGTCAGGGACGCCAGATCGCTCAACAACCAGGCATTCAGGCCCTGGGCCGACCATTCACCCGCCTCCCGCAAAGGCAGCTTGCCCGGCAGCGGCGCCTCGGGCGACAGTGCCGTATCGAAGCGCAGCACCCGTAACGGCCATTTCTCCTGCCCGGCCCACAAGCTGTTGTCCCGACGCGACCAGGACAGGGCCTCGACGCCCAGATTGGCATGTGTGTTCTGTATGCCCAACTCAGCGCGAGGGGCATCGCGAATGGAGATCTCGTGCACATTCCTGTCGAGATGCACCAGCCAGACGTGGTTCTTCCTTTCGTTCACGATGAAAAACCGGTTGTCCTGCCAGTGCGCAATCCCTTCGGTATCGCCTGCGCCGCGTACCCGCCAGACATGCAGCGTGTCTCCCGACAGGCTCATTTCCACAATCTGGGCCGGCGAGTTGGTAACGCCAAACAGGGTGCCCGATCCGGAATGGAAGGTGAGGCCCGACAGATTGCGCTCGATGCCCTGTACTTTTTTGTCTTTGATTACCGCCCGATATTCATCCAGCCGGAATGACGCTGCAGCAGGCTCCTGATCTCTCAGATGCGTTTGTGCCAGATAGAAAAGACCGGCAGGCGCATAAAAAAATGCCAACACACAGACGGTGCACAACAGCACCAGAACTGCCCCACGCTTGTACCAACGGTTCATCAAGGCCATGCCGAATTGTGCAGCACCTGTTGCACCGCATTGCGAAATGCCCGAGGCCCTATATCTGCGGCTGCAGCGCCTGCGCAGATGCAGGCAGCCCAAAGATGCGGTCAAAACACCAGTTGAAGACGTAGGTGTAAATCAGGAAGAAGACCAGGATGCCGGCCTCCAGCACCGTGGCTTCCCACAGGGAAATATCAAACCACCAGGCCATCAGCGGAATCAGCATGGCGGCAATGCCGCCTTCAAAACCAATGGCGTGGACTACGCGGCGCAGCACGGAACGGCCTTTCTTGCTCTGGCGAGCCTCCCATTGTTCGAACATCCAGTTGAAGACCACATTCCATGCAATGGCGATGGCCGAAGAGACCACGGCCATGGCGCCCGAGGAGGCCGCCTCTTGACCAATGGCCATGAAAAGCAGGCTGCACACCACGATGGCGATGAACTCATAAAGACCGACAAAGACGACCCGACGCATGGGGCCCTGCAGGCCCACGGCTTGTTGTTGTGTTTGGACTGACATAGCGGCTGGCAGTGTATGTGTAGAAAATTGACATGGAAAATTAGGTTCTTTCAATTTTGCTGACAGATTGCTGCCATGCCCTTCGCTCCAGAACAAGTTCCGCTGTTTCTGGCCGTGCTCGACACCGGCTCTTTCTCTGCTGCCGCGCGCAAGCTGGGCAGGGTGCCTTCGGCCATCAGCATGGCCATAGGGCAGCTGGAGGCCGAACTCGGGATCCGGCTGTTCGAACGCACAGGTCGAGAGCCGCAGCCAACAGCGGCCGCACTGGCGCTGGAGCCCCAGGCACGCCTGTTGGCCCAGCAGTTGCAGCAGCTCAACCAGCAGGCGACTGCCTTGCATGAAGGGCTGGAAAAGCGGCTGACGCTGGCCATCGCCCCCGAACTGCTGGCCACAGCCTGGGCGGAGGATTTGCGCCCGGTCGTGGCACGCTATCCCTCGCTCGTGGTGGAAGTGCTTTCCGCTCCGCAAGATGATGCGCTGGAGCTGCTGCATGCAGGACGGGCACAGCTGGCACTGGTCTTCGAACGCCCCGCCCTGGATGGCCGCGAGGGTTTTCGCGAGCAGGGTGCGGAAACGCTGGTGGCCGTCATCTCTGCACGCCATGCACTGTGGCAGGCTCTGCAGCAGCAAGGCCACACGCAGATTGATTCCACACACCTGGCCAGCATCCGGCAGATTCTGGTGGCCAGCCGCAATCCGGCGCAGACGGACACGCGCTTCGTGTTCTCCCATCACCTCTGGCGCGCGGACAGCCACGGGGCCGCCCTGGCCCTGATCTCCGCCGGCCTGTGCTGGGGCTGGCTGCCGCACAGCCTGGTGGAGCCACATATCCAGAGCGGCGAGCTTTTGCCCATTCCCTTCAGCAATCTGAGCAACGGAACCAAGCTGTTTGTGGATTGGGTATGGTCCAAGGAAAGGCCGCTGGGCTTGGCTGCGTCTTTGTTCGTCCAGGGTCTGGGAGTGGCAAAGCCCCGAAAGCAACAAAAACAATAGCTTCAAGGGTTTTGTTTATAAGAATTTCAATACGTTTTCTATCCACAACCCTCATGAAATGAGCGCTGAATGCTCCTTTTATGTGCACCCTGTTTGTGTACACGGACGCTGTTTTTCCACTAGAGTGCAGGCGTGACTTCCAGCATTCCCCCTTCTTCTGCCGCCGCCTCTCTCGCCTCCGTTGCCACCGGCAGCGGGGACAGCGGTGCTGGCACAGGCACCTCTTT
>JAEYRT010000074.1 GCA_023435325.1 Pseudomonadota bacterium
GCCGTGGTGCCTGCAGAAGCAGCCACGGTCTTGCCATCCAGCTCCTTGAACGAAGTGATGGGGGAATCGGCACGCACGGCCATTCGTACTTCGCTCACATAGGTGGTCACCGCAAAAGACACCTGCTTCTGGCGAGAGAGGTTGTTGGTGGTGGGGCCGCAGCCCAGATCGACCGTGCCGTTTTGCACCAGTGGCAGGGTGTTCTGTGCCGTCATGGCCATGTATTCGATCTTGGCCTGTGGCGCAATCTGCGCCAGCACCTTCTCGCACAGTTCCACGTGGTAGCCCACGAACTCGTGGTTACCGCCCAAGGCGTAGGCCATGGGGGCCGAACTTTCACGCACGCCGATCACGACCTTGCCTTGCTGCTGAATTTTTTCTAGGGTGGTTTGGGCATGAGCCCCGAATGCGGCAGCCAGAGCTGCGCAGGCCAGTGTCAAACGTGCGGAAAAGCGATGCATACCAATTTCTTTCATGGTGGTTTCTCTGCAATCTCTGTGCCACTTCATGCTCAGGCAAGTGTGGCGTGACAAAGATTCGGTCCTCGTCAAGGACTTGCATCAACTATCTGGCAATTACCGCACAAGGCATAGCAATGAAACGGAAGAAGGTCATGCGTGCGCTGTATGACTAGGGCTTGTCCGCATTGCCCTCTGGGTTCTGCCGCACTGTATGTGAGCCGACCCGGGATAGACCAGGGCACCATCCTGGTGCGGCTGTGCGTGCCAAGGTTTAGGCCATGTGCAACCGAAGGTCGGTGGATTCATCCCACCAGCCACTGACCAACCCTTGCGGTTTGCGCAACGCGCGTACCCAGGCGCAATCGGGCCAGGCCTGCATCTGCACATTCATCCCTGCATATACGCCATAGCCTTCGCCGGCCAGGATTTCACCTTCTGCGTGCAAGCTTTCACCGGCGCGAATGCTGCAGGCGGCACGGATGTCTCCCTGTGCCCTGATGCCCCAGCCTGCCTGGATGTGGTTGCCGCAGACAATATGCCCCTGAGCTGTCATGCCCTGGCCGGTTTCCAGCAGGCCTTGCACTTCAATATCCGCACCTGCGCGCAGGCCCTTGGCGCACTGCAGGCTGTCTTGCACCTGTACCTCCTGGCCAATGATGGCTTCGCCGCGCAGCTCCACCTTGCCAGCACAGTGCAACGCCCAGCCTGTGCGCAGATGCTCGGCGCGGATGTCGCCTTGTACCTCCACACCCCATGCTGCCTTGATGCTGCCGCCGGCCTGCAGCAATGCTTCGGCAAAAATGGCCCCTTGGCTGTGAATGTCCTCGCCCACTTCCAGCTTGCCCGCGCGAATGCCCGCACCCACCTGCAAACTGCGCCCTACCAGCAGCTGGCCTGGCACGCGTACATCTCCATGCACGATCAGCGTGCCGGCATAGACAAAGTGATCGGCTTCCAGATGGTCCAACTCCAGCACCGTGCTGGTGGAGCCGAAGTTCTCCAGCAGCCAGCGTGCATCCTCTATGCGCCCGGCGCGCACCTGCGTGTCCATGGCGTTCTGGTAGTCCTTGCCACTCAGGCCGTTGCGCACAAACCAGCGGTAGCCAGCTGCGCAGGGGTTTTTGCCGCGTAGAAAAGTTTGGGTCAGTTCCATGTCCATGGGTCAAGCTCGTTCGGTTCCGGGGAAGGAGGAAACGGACATGTGCCGGAGCCTGACTGCTGCTGCAGACGTGGTGGTTCCAATGAAAGTGCGCACATGCCCTTGCGGTGCAAGAGATGAGGGCCGTGCGGAGGGGGAGAGGCTGTGGTCTTACGCCTTCCGCACGGCGGCGGAAAGCATGGCCGTAACGCCACTGAGGCTGACAAAGGCCGAAGGAACACCATGACTTTGCGCACGCTGACTGCGCAGCACGCAGGCACGCGACTGTGGCGCTGCAGCCAAGGCGGCGCAGCGCAAACGAGCCATTGAAGGTGCCAGTATCGGGTTCATGGGAACAGGTGGGTGAGAGCCGCGCATTATCGACGGTGTGCGATACCGGCACGCCCCAGTGCGAGATTGGACGGATTCCTTGTAACGCGGCAAGGCATAAGGCTTTGGGTAACATCAGCCCTCCTGCGGGCGCCTGCTGCGGGCGTGCGCGACAGCGCTTTGCACCGCCTTGGGCCTGCACCCCATTTTTTGCGCGACGCAACACCAGGCCTGCCCGTTGCAGCCTTGAACCGCCGCGCCACGCTGATTGAAGCCATGTCCATGACATCCCAAACACCGCCCTCATTCTTGAGCCGCATCGCCATTGCGATCGGCAGTTTCTTTGCCATCCTTGGCAATGCGCGCCTGGCTGCCGACGTGATGCGTGTGCGCCAGGGCGAAGCACTGGCCGCCGACGTTGCGCCTCAGGAAGTGCGGGTGGAGGTGCCCGTCGAGAAGATCGTCGAAGTGCGCGTGGAAGTGCCGGTCGAGAAAATCGTGGAAAAGACCGTCGAAAAGCGTGTCGAAATCCCGGTGGAAAAAATCGTCGAGAAAACCGTGGAAGTGCCAACGCAGACGGCCGCCCTGCAACTGCTGGGCCTGATGCAGCGCGAAGCGCGTTTTGTGGACTTCATCCAGGAAGAGGTGGCTCCCTACACCGATGCCGAGATTGGTGCTGCAGCCCGTGTGGTGCACGCAGGCTGCCGCAAGGTGCTGGGCGAGCACTTCGCCATTGCCCCAGTCCGTACAGAAGACGAAGGCAGCCGTGTGACGCTGGAGGCGGGCTTTGACCCCGCTGCCGTGCGTCTGACCGGCAATGTGGTGGGACAGGCGCCCTTCACCGGTACATTGAGCCACCGCGGCTGGCAGGTCTCCGAGGTCAAACTGCCTCAGCTGACGGACGTGTCGTCGGCCAAGGTCATTGCCCAAGCCGAAGTGGAGCTGTAAGTCATGAGCGTGTTTGCATCCATCGCCCAATCGGGCAACGCTGCGGCGGCCCCTCATACTGCTTCAAACACCGTAGCTACCAATGCCATAACAGCAAGCGCGGAAGGCCAAAATGGCTTGAAAAACGGCAATGCCCAATACAGCATCGGCATTGATCTGGGCACCACGCACTGCGCTCTGTCATTTGTGAACAAGGCTGCCAGCGATGGTGAAAAGGTGGAGCAGGGCGTGCTGGCCATTCCCCAGCTGACTGCGCCTGCCAGCGTCGAAGCCCGAGATTTGCTGCCTTCGTTTCTGTATATCCCTCACGAGAACGAGCTGACCGAGGCAGAACGCACCCTGCCTGGCAAGGCGGGTCAAGACTTCATCGTTGGCGAGTTCGCTCGCAGCCGTGGCGCGGCCACTCCCATCCGTCTGGTCAGCAGCGCCAAGAGCTGGCTGTGCCACCCTGGCGTGGACCGCCGCAGCCCTTTGTTGCCCACCGATGCACCGGAAGAGGTCAGCCGCATCTCTCCTCTGACCGCATCCATCCGCTATCTGGAACACCTGCGTTGGGCGTGGGAGCAAGCCCACCCCGAAGCGCCATTTGCCCAGCAGCACATCACCGTCACCATCCCCGCCTCGTTTGACCCTGCCGCACGCGAGCTGACAGCCGAAGCCTGCAAGGCCGCAGGCTTTGCCAACCTCACGCTGCTGGAAGAGCCCCAGGCAGCGCTGTACAGCTGGATTCAAGCCAGCGGTGGTGCTTGGCGCAAGCAGGTCAAGCATGGCGACATCATCCTGGTGGTGGACGTAGGCGGTGGTACGACCGACCTGTCCTTGATTGCCGTGCTGGAGCGCGATGGCAATCTGGAATTGCAACGCATTGCCGTGGGCGAGCACATTTTGCTCGGCGGCGACAACATGGACCTGGCCCTGGCCTATGGCGTGGCGCGCAAGCTGGCACAGGAAGGCAAGCAGCTGGACGCATGGCAAACCCGCGCGCTGGCGCACGGCTGCCGTGCGGCCAAGGAGCAATTGCTGGCCGACGCCACGCTGCAATCCGTGCCTGTGGTCGTTCCCAGCCGTGGCAGCAAGCTCATTGGCGGCAGCATCCGCACCGAAGTCACACGCCAGGAAGTGCTGGCCATGCTGGTTGAAGGCTTCTTCCCCAAGGTGGCGGTTTCCGACAAGCCCCAGACCCGCGCCCGCGCTGGTTTGACGCAGCTGGGTCTGCCTTACGCGCAAGACGCAGCTGTCACGCGCCACCTGGCCGCGTTCCTGAGCCGCCAGGTCAACGCACTGGAGAGCATTGAAGGCTTGCAAGGCCAGCAAGAAGCCGGTTCCACCTTCCTGCATCCCACGGCCATCCTGTTCAACGGCGGCGTGCTCAAGGCCACGCAGATTGAGCAGCGCATTCTGGAGGTCATCAACGGCTGGCTGGACGCCGAAGCCTGCGAGCCTGCCCGCCTGCTCGACGGTGCCAACCTTGATCTGGCTGTTGCCCGTGGCGCGGCCTACTTTGGCCACATCACCGCGTCTGGTCGGGGCATGCGCATCCGTGGTGGTACGGCGCAGTCGTACTACATCGGCGTGGAATCGAACATGCCCGCCATTCCCGGCATGGAGCCACCGATCTCCGCGCTGTGCCTGGCACCGTTTGGCATGGAAGAAGGCACGGAAGCCGATGTGCCTGACCTGCAACTGGGTCTGGTGGTGGGCGAACCCGTGCGTCTGCGCTTCTTCGGCTCGTCGGTGCGTCGTGCCGATGCCGTGGGCACGATGTTGGACTTCTGGTCGCCTGAAGAACTGGTGGAATTGCAAGAGATTGAAGCCAACCTGCCTGCCGAAGGTCGTACACCCGGTGAGGTCGTGCCTGTGACGCTGCAGGCGCGTGTCACTGAAATTGGTACGCTGGAACTGAACGCTATTCCCGTTGGTGGGTCTGAGCGTTGGAAGGTCGAATTTGACGTTCGGGCGGAGACGTCGGACGAGGCGTAAGCTGCCTCATCACTGTGCTTGAGTGATTTGGGAAAGCCCGCTGGCTGTATGGCTAGCGGGCTTTTTGTTTTGTTTCGCCAAAAGAAAGGAATCGCCGCCGCGCGACAAGCGACAAGCGAAAGGCGGCCAGTTAAAAGCTAAAAGCTAAAAAAATAGCTGCCACCGCTCAAAAACAAAGGGTTTCAGATGGTTTTCTATCTGAAACCATTGGAAATCAAGCGCTAACAGCTACCAAAAAAGAATCATTAAATTAAGCCGCTTGCACCATCTCATCAAACTGCTCGTTGAGCTTGGCTTTGATCTTGTCTTCAAACATCGCAGCCAGAAAACCCAGCTCGGCTTGCAGCTTCAACGTGTTGCCAGTCACATGCAACTGGCCTTGCATGCCATTGCCTTCAAAATGCAGCACATCGCTGCTGCCCTCTTCATAGCGGCATTGCACGCCAAATTTGGCAGTGGCTTTCTCGGCCCAGGTCCGGGCGTGTTGGCGGGCGACGGCAAGACCCAGCGCGTGCTGGCGTTCAATGAGGATGTGGGACACGGGGCAAAACTCTGAAAGCAAAAGTCAAGTGCGTGATCATAAAAGTCCGCTTGGCCTGGTCAGGGCCAAGGGCTGAATACACTTGGGGTTTGGTTTTCTCAGAAGCAAGCGTTGTGCTATGGATTTTTTGACTTGGATTATTGTGGGTTCCATTGCCGTCTATGTGCTCAAAAACATGGAACATCGCCGCCGTGTTCGCTTGCTTGGAGCGCATCTGGCTCCCACGCAGGTGGAAAAGCTCATGGGTGGGCTGATCGAAGGCTATATGCGCGCGCTCGATGAAAAGGACCCGGAGCGCAGCAAGCAAGTCTGGTCCATTCTGGACAACAGCGAAAAAAGCCTGGCAGAGCAGTTGCAGCGGCTGGCAGGCAGTTTCTCCTCGGAAAGTGCGGAGGACACACGCGTCAGTACGCTGCCACTGGCGCTGCCTTACTTCGATCGCCTGATGCCGGCCCACACTTTTGACATGCGCGAGGCCTTGAAGATGCATGCCAAGGCAGTCCAGGCCAACTGCGCACCTGATGATGTGGACCTCGCCACCCGCAAGCGCCTGGCCTTCACCATGACAGCGGAATTGCTGCTGTTGCAGCACACCTGCCACTGGTTCTGCAAAAGCCGCACCATCGCTTCGATGCGCCTGCTGGCACGCCAGAAAACGTCTTATGAGCAGGTGCTGCAGTCCGTGTCTGCAGGCACGCGTGCTGCTTACGAGCGTTTGGTGGGCAAGTATTAGGCCAGAGGCTGAATCTTTCTCTCCTGGCACTTCTCCTGACTGGCGGCCAAAAAACCACAGAGCCGGCAAAAGTGGAAATTTCCTGTCAGACGCACCTTGACAGGCATATTGACGTCACAGTGGCGGCGTACCATAAATAAGGCATGAAAAATATGCTTGCCGCTTTGGAGACCCGGCTCGCTACGTTGCCGGTCCGTGTCACTGTTGAAGCTCTCGGTGGTCAACGACTGGGCCCTGAGAAGGGGGATGTGCACGTCAAATTGCGCTCGCCTGCTGCCCTGCTGGCGCTGGAGCAGGGGCAGATCGGCTCGCTGGGGGCTGCCGTTGTGGAAGGGTGGGTTGACCTGGAAGGCAGCATGCGCGACATCATGGCTGCCGCCAGTGCCTTGTTGCAGGCAGATCCGGTACGCGGCAATGCCAGCTGGTGGTCTCAAACCATGGCCCGCGCCCGCTCCATGGCATTGCACACCTTGGAACGTGATGCGCAGCAGGTGCAGTTCCATTACGACCTGTCCGACGATTTCTATGCCTTGTGGCTGGATCCCTTGAGGGTCTATTCCTGCGCCTATTTTCGCTCTCCAGCAACGAGTCTGGCTCAGGCGCAGGAAGCCAAGCTGGACCATATCTGCCGCAAGCTGAACCTCCAGCCTGGAGAGCGTTTTCTGGACATCGGTTGTGGCTGGGGAGGGCTGATTTTCTGGGCGGCCAAACACTATGGCGTCCATGCCAAGGGCGTCACGCTTTCGCGCAACCAGTACAACCACATCCACGCCAAGATTCAGGCGCAGGGCCTGCAATCGCAGGTGCATGTGGAGCTGTGCGATTACCGCCAGCTCAATGATTTGCCGTATGACAAGCTGGCCTCTGTCGGGATGTTCGAGCATGTCGGTCAGGCCAACTTGCCCGCCTACTTCCAAACCGTGTTCCAGCTTTTGCGCCCCGGGGGAATGGCGCTGATTCACGGCATTACGGCCGGAGGAACGCGCAACCGCCAGCTGGGCGCCGGTATGGGCGAATTCATCGGCCGCTACATCTTTCCCGGCGGGGAGTTGATGCATGTGAGTGCTGTCTTGTGCGATATGGCAGAAGCAGGTCTGGAAATGGTGGATACCGAGAACTTGCGACCCCATTACGCACGCACTTTGTGGGAATGGTCGGACGCGTTGGAAGCGCAACTGCCACAGGCACAAAGCATCCTGAGCGCGCAAACTGACGGAGAACGCGCAGAACGCGCCTTGCGTGCCTATCGTCTGTATCTGGCAGGTTCTGCCATGGGGTTTGAGCGCGGATGGATGGGGCTGCACCAGATGCTGGCGATCCGTCCCAACGGCAAGGTGGAAGGAGGCGCATGGCGTGGCACACAATCAGACTATCCCTTTCAACGTGACTATATGTATTCCAAAGGATAAGCAATGGCCTATACCTTCCACTCTCGAGCGACAGCGGATCTCATCATGCTTAAAGGGACCGCGGAGCAAATCCTCAAAATCTTGGACAAGCCTCGGGGCGAACCCGGCATCATCACGGTAGAGCAGATCCCGCAGGCCATTGCCGATCTGGAGCAAGCAGTGGCAGAGGACGAACAGCGCCGCCGGGCCATCGAGGAAGAAATACGCTCCGGAACCGAGCAGGACTCGGCAGCAGCGGCTGCGGCATCGGCAGAGCTGGGTGCCGTCAGTCTGCGCCAGCGTGTCGTGCCTCTGGTGGACATGCTGCGTCGCAGTGCCCAAGAAGGCAAAGCCGTCACCTGGACGGTGCAACTGCGCGCTTGAAAATGCCGCAGCAATAAAAAAACCGCTCTGGCAAAGAGCGGTTTTTTGTTTCTGCCAGCACCGGGTGCGGTACTGCAGCAAGGCGGTTTAGTCAGCGAATTGACCGTTGGCCTTGATCACCTTGCCCCAGGTCTCGATTTCCTGGGCCACGAACTTCTTGTGCTCTTCGGGTTCGACGCGCTGGTCCGCCACCACAATGGCGCCCAGGCCTTCCTGCTTCTTGATGAAGTCAGGATCTTTGACGGCTGCCTTCAGCGCATCATTGAGCGTCTTCAATACGGATGCCGGTGTGCCCTTGGGAGCATACAGGCCATGCCACACGGTGACGTTAAAGCCTTTCAGGCCTGCGGAGTCCAGTGTCTCCAAATCTTTGAGTGCCGGAACCTTCAGCTTTTCCAATGTGGTCACGCCATAGGCTTTGACCTTCTTGGCTTCGATTTGCGAAGTGGTATTGGTGGTCTGGTCGCACATCAGGTCGATCGTGCCGCCCATCAGGTCGGTGATGGCAGGTGCTGCACCTTTGTAGGGTACAGGTGTCATCGGCACATTGAGTGCGCTTTGGAACATCAGGCCGCACAGGTGGCCGGCAGAACCCAGCCCTGAGTGACCCAGGTTGATTTTTTCCTTTTCCTTGTTGATCAGATCGCGCAGTTCTGCAAAGTTGTTGGCTGGCAGGTTGGGACGACCGATCACAGTCATGGGGACGTCATTGACGATACCCAGGAATTCGAAGTCCTTCAGAACATCGAAAGACAGCTTGCGATACAGGCTGGGCATGGTGGACATGCCGATGTGGTTGACCAACAGGGTGTAGCCATCGGGATTGGCATTGGCTACTTTGGCGGTGCCAATGGAGCTGCCTGCACCGCCCAGATTTTCGATCACCAAAGTGGCATTCAAAGGCTTGCGCATGGCTTCTGCCAGGTCGCGAGCAACGCGATCTGTGGGGCCGCCCGCAGCAAACGGCACGACGATGGTGATGCTCTTGCCTGCAGCTGGAAAGCTTTGCGCATTGGCGCTCAGAGAAACGGCAGCTGTCGCAAGAGCGATGGCAGTAATGCGAAAAGATGTCTTCATAGTTTTATCCTCTGAATGCTGGAAGGAGCTGGATGCTAGAACTGCCTGTGGGAATGTGCCCCGCACAATCCCTAGGTCCGATGGCAAAAAATTCTAAGAACAGAACGGGCTTGCGATGGCTCAAAAAAATGCCTGCTTTTGCGAAGCAACGAAGTCTTCTTAATCGCGTTAATTTTTTCGCAAAAGATGTTAAATGTTGCTTTTTTATCGTTAATTGTTTTTCTGGCTTGGTCTTTGTCGTTGTTTTCGCCTGGAGCGACAAAGGGTAAACGTTTGACCTTAAAACGCACAGCGCAACTCGTCTTTTTGCATCATGAGGAAGTATTTTTACGATGCAAAATTTCACGCATAGCTACGTGCATCTTCAATGACTTTGCCGTCGTTGGGCAGACTGCCAACCGCCACTAGCTGCACTTCTGCCCGCAGTTTGGTGACTTCACGCACCGCATCCGCGATCTGTTGGCTGAATCCTGCGGCGGTTTCAATGCTTTCGACCAGCAGCGTCATTTGGTCATTGGCCATTTCGCCGGTAACGAGCAAACGGACTCTGCCCACTTGTGGAAAGCGTCTGGCGATATCGGCCACTTGTCCTGGGTGTACAAACATGCCTCGTACCTTGGTGGTCTGATCGGCGCGCCCCATCCAGCCTTTGATGCGCGTATTGGTACGTCCTGTGGGGCAGGTGCCGGGCAAGATGGCAGAAAGGTCGCCTGTCCCAAAACGGATGAGGGGGTAATCGGTATTGAGTGTCGTGACGACCAGCTCACCCACTTCGCCTTCTGCCACAGGGTCTCCGGTTCCGGGTCGCACGATTTCGACGATGACGGATTCATCCAGCACCAAGCCTTCGCGCGCAGAAGTTTCATAGGCAATCAAGCCCAGATCTGCGGTGGCATAGCACTGGTATCCCGCCACCCCGCGTTCCTGCAACCAGTCGCGCAGAGAAGGAGGAAAGGCCTCGCCGCTGACCAAGGCCTTGCGCAAGCTGGGCAGCGCAATGTGAAGGGCGTCGGCTTTTTCCAGAATCAGTTTGAGAAAGCTGGGCGTGCCGATATAGCCCGCAGGCTGCAGGTCTGCCATGGCTTGCACCTGCTGTTCGGTCTGCCCGGTGCCGCCCGCAAATACGGTGCAACCCAGTGCATGGGCACCTGTTTCCATCATGGAGCCAGCCGGCACGAAGTGGTAGCTGAAGCAGTTGTGAATCAGCTCTCCAGGACGAAAGCCTGCAGCATAAACAGCGCGTGCCATGCGCCAGTAGTCAGGCCGGGTGCCTTCAGGCTCATAAATGGGGCCGGGGCTGGCAAATACGCGGGGCATCCGGGCACCGAAGGCCTGTGTGTTGAAACCGCCAAATGGATGGTTGGAGCGTTGCGCCTGCTGGCGTGCCAGCAATTCGTATTTGCGCGTAACAGGCAGTGTGGCAAGCGCTGAACGGCTGTGAATCGCGGCACTGTCCACGCCCTTCAAAATTTCTGCAAAGGCCGGGGACGCTTGCTGGGCATGGGCCACTTGTGCCGGGAGTGCTGCCATAAGTGCAGCTTCGCGTTCATCAGGGGTGCGCAATTCCAGTTTGTCGTAATGCTCGAGCATGGTGCCTGTTCCTAGAGATCAGCAGCGAGAAGAAATTCGGTCGCACGAGAGTGCGTTGTGAAGAGGGACAGAGGTGAGGTTCCGGATCAGGCCAACCAGCGTTTGCGGCGTTTGTAGCTCTTGACGTCGCGGAAGCTCTTGCGTTCGTTGCCACCCACGCCCAAATAGAATTCCTTGACATCCTCGTTGCTGGCCAGTTCGGCAGCAGGGCCATCCATCACAATGCGCCCGCTTTCCATGATGTAGCCGTAGTCGGAGTACTTCAGCGCCATGTTGGTGTTCTGCTCGGCCAGCAAGAAAGTGGTGCCTTCTTTGGCGTTCAAATCCTTGACGATGTTGAACACCTCTTCCACGATCTGCGGTGCCAGTCCCATGGACGGCTCATCGAGCAACACGATGCTGGGGTTGCTCATGATGGCGCGGCCAATGGCGCACATCTGCTGCTCGCCCCCAGAGGTGTAGGCGGCCTGTGAGGCACGGCGGGTTTTAAGGCGCGGAAAGTAGTTGTAGACCTTTTCCAGGTTCGCTGCGATTTCGCCCTTGTCGGTTCGGGTGTAGCTGCCGGTGAGCAGGTTTTCTTCAATCGTCAGGTGCGCAAAGCAGTGCCGACCTTCCATGACTTGCACCACGCCGCGCTTGACCAGCTCCGCGGGGGACAGGTTCTGTATCTGCTCACCGCGCAATTCGATGCTGCCTTTGGTGACCTCACCGCGTTCGCCCTTGAGCAAGTTGGAAATGGCGCGCAGTGTGGTTGTCTTGCCTGCGCCATTGCCACCAAGCAAGGCCACGATGCCTTTTTCCGGCAATTGCAAGGAAACACCTTTGAGCACCAGGATCACGTGGTTGTAGATTACTTCGATGCCGTTGACGCTCAGGACAATGTTCTTGGATTCCATTTTTCAAGCCTTTCAACCAATCGACAGCCCTGCGCGTGCAAACAGTGACGCATATGGCTGCCGGTGGGGCACTGCACATCCAGGGGCTGTGCAGTGCCGGGGGCATCACCGCAGCGCTTGCCTTGCTGCAGTGATTGATGCTGCTTATTTGCAGTCAGCGGCTGCGCGGCGGGTGATCTTCTTGTCCGCCAGGTACTTGTCACTGTGCTCCTTGATCAGAGGCTCGATGACCTGATCGTCGGACTGGTACCACTCGTTGCCCATTTGCCAGGTCTTGCCATCCCAGGTGTGAATCCGTGCCCAGGTGGAGCCCATGTGGTCGTTGCAGCTGGTCTTCAGAGGGCGCATGATTTCTTCGAAGCCCAGTTCTTTCAGGCGTGCATCGGTGAGGTTCAGGTTCTCGTAGCCCCAGCGCACTTGTTCACCGGTCATGGGCTTGCCCTTGCCGAATTTTTCCTGGGCCGTGCGGATGGCCTCCACCGTCAGCATGGAGATGATCATGCCGCGGGTATAGAGCACGGAGCCGACTTCTTCACGAGGGCCCGTACCGGCCTTTTTGTCATGCACGTGCTTGAGCACATCCTGCGCCACCTTTGTGTTGGCGCCAAAGCCATTCAGAGCCAGCGCCTGATAACCCTTGGCACCTTCACCCACATCGCGCACGTCGGGTTCGGCGCCAGCCCACCAGACCCCGTACAGCTTGTCACGGGGGAAGCCCGTAGCCTGTGCTTCCTTCAATGCCGTGGAGTTCATGACACCCCAGCCCCACAGCAGGGCAAAGTCAGGGCGACTCTGGCGCAGTTGCAGCCAAGTGGCTTTTTGCTCTACGCCTGGAGCGGTGACAGGCAGCAACTGCAGGTCAAAGCCATGCATCTTGGCGCGTTGCTGCAGCACGGGAATGGGTTCTTTGCCAAATGGGCTGTCGTGGTAGATCAGGGCGACCTTCTTGCCCTTGAGCTTGTCCAGGCCGCCCAGCTTCTTGCCAATGTGCTGGATCAGAATGTCGGCACCGGTCCAGTAGCTGCCCATGAAGGGGAAGTTCCACTGGAAGGCATTGCCGTCCTTGGCGATTGACAGGCCATAGCCCAGCGTGATCAGGGGAATCTTGTCGACAGGCGCTTTTTCGGTCAGAGCAAATGTGATGCCTGTAGCCTGTGGATCGAAGGCCGCAACAAAAGGCTTGCTCTTGAGGCGTTCGTAGCACTCCACGCCGCGGTCCGTGGCGTAACCGGTTTCGCACTCTTCAAAGGTGATCTTCACACCATTGATACCGCCGTCACGCTCATTGATGAGCTTGAGGTAGTCCTGTTTGCCATTGGCCCATGGAATGCCGTTGGGTGCATAAGCCCCGGTGCGGTAGGACAGCAAAGGCACGAACTGTTCATTGGCCTGCGCCCATGCGCTGCCTGTCATCGCAGACAGGCCTCCAACGGCCAATGCTGCAGCTGTAGCTAGACGGGAAATTTTCATGGTTTGTCTCCTGGAATGGTCTAGTAGTTACACGCGAAAACCTGCGCCATCAGCGCACGGGGAACACAGAGAGAATCAATGGGGGAAAGGCCACACACGCATCTTTTGTTTGCCAATCGACCACAGCTTGGCCAGTCCGTGGGGCTCCATGATCAGGAACCAGACGATGAGGCCGCCAAAGATGATGAACTCGGCGTGCGAAACGGCTGCAGTAGAGACTTCCATGCCGAAAATGCCGGCAACTGCGGGCAGCAGCAGATTCAGGAAAATGGGCAGCACGACGATGAAGGCTGCGCCGAAAAAGCTCCCCATGATGGACCCCAGGCCGCCAATGATCACCATGAACAGCAGCTTGAAAGAAATGTCCACAGAGAAGGCTGCGGGCTCCCAGGCTCCCAGGTGAACAAAGGCCCACAGTGCGCCTGCGACACCGATGATGAAAGAACTCACGGCAAATGCGCTGAGCTTGGCGTACATGGGGCGAATGCCGATCACAGACGCGGCGACGTCCATGTCACGAATGGCCATCCATTCACGCCCGATTGCACCGCGCACCAGGTTCTTGGCCAGCATGGCGATGACGACCAGGACAGCCAGGCAGAAGAGGTATTTGGCGGTGGCCGATTCGATGGGCATGCCAAACACCTGCAGATTGCTGACCGATACCGAACCCGAAGGGGAGTCGTTGGTCAGCCATTTGATGCGCAGGAACATCCAGTCACTGAAGAACTGTGCAGCCAGAGTGGCAACCGCCAGGTACAGTCCTTTGACGCGCAAGCTGGGCAAGCCGAACAAGATGCCGAATGCCGTGGCGCACAGACCACCCAGAATCAAAGCCGGAATGAGTGGCATGTCCGGGATGCGGACCATGAAATTGAATGCGCCATATGCCCCCACGGCCATGAAGGCACCGGAGCCCAGAGAGATCTGCCCGCAAAAACCCACCAGAATGTTTACGCCCAAGGCAGCCAACGACATGATCACCAGCGGAATCAGGATGGCGCGGTAAAAGTAATCGGTTGCGAACATGGGCACCAGCAGGAATGCGGCGGCCACAAGCAGCAAGATGGCGATCTTGTCCTGCCGGATGGTGAAGATTTGCTGATCGGCGCGGTAGCTGGTCTTGAACTGGCCGTTTTCACGATAGAACATTTTTTATGTCTCCTTGTTAGCCCAGGGCGATGATTTGCTGGCGAGGGAGGAGTGCGTGTCCTTCGCCACACAATCACTCCTTGCTCTCGCAAAGTGCCCTTGGGACAGAGCGCGTCACACGCGATCAATGATTTTTTCGCCGAACAAGCCTTGAGGACGAAACAGCAGGAAGACCAGGGCCAGCACGTAGGCAAACCAGATCTCGATACCGCCACCCACGTATGGGCCGAGATAGACCTCTGACAGCTTCTCGCCCACACCGATGATGAGACCGCCAATGATGGCGCCGGGCACCGAGGTCAAGCCTCCCAGGATCACTACCGGCAAAGCACGAAGCGCTACCGTTGTGAGCGTGAACTGCACACCCAGCTTGGAGCCCCAGATCATGCCGGCCACCAGTGCGACCAGACCAGCCACGCACCACACGATGACCCAGATGCGATTCAGGGGGATACCAATGGACTGGGCAGCCTGGTGGTCATCGGCTACCGCACGCAGCGCGCGGCCGGTGCTGGTTTTCTGGAAGAAAATCGTCAGCGCAATCACCAGCGCTGCAGCCAGCAGTGCGGCAATCACGTCTTCCTGATTGACCATGACGCCGCCTTCGAACATGGAATCCATCAGGAAGACGGGGTCCTTGGGCATGCCGATGTCGATCTTGTAGATGTCGCTGCCAAACAAGGTCTGGCCCACGCCTTCCATGAAGTAGGTGATGCCCAGTGTGGCCATCAGCAGCGTGGCGCCTTCCTGGTTCACCAGATGGCGCAGCACCAGGCGCTCAATCACCCAGGCGCAGATGAACATGATGAAGGCCGCAATGATGAAAGCCGCGACGTTGGTGACGATCTTGTTTTCAATGCCGGTCCACTGCGGAATCCATTCCGCGAAACGTGCCATGGCCAGTGCTGCAAACAGCACCATGGCACCTTGTGCGAAATTGAAAACGCCAGAGGCTTTGAAAATCAGTACGAAGCCCAGCGCAACCAAGGCGTAGAGCATGCCGGCCATGAGGCCGCCAATCAGTGTTTCAAGAAAAAATGCCATTGCTTGACTCCCGTGTCCGTCGTGCTTGGATTCAGTGGCTGGTGCCCAGATAGGCCCGGATCACGTCTTCGTTGTTGCGCACTTCATCGGGTGCTCCATCGCCGATCTTCTTGCCGTAGTCCAGCACCACAACGCGGTCGGAAATGTCCATCACCACACCCATGTCGTGTTCGATCAGCACGATGGTCGTGCCGAACTCGTCATTGACGTCGAGAATGAAGCGGCACATGTCCTGCTTCTCTTCCACGTTCATGCCCGCCATGGGTTCGTCCAGCAGCAGCACCTGGGGCTCCATGGCCAGCGCACGCCCCAGGTCCACCCGTTTTTGCAGGCCATAGGGCAGCTGGCCTACGGGGGTCTTGCGGTAGGCCTGAATTTCGAGGAAGTCGATGATGTGTTCGACAAACTCGCGGTGCGCGATCTCTTCCTTTTCTGCAGGTCCGATGCGCAAGGCCTGCATCAAGATATTGCTTTTGATCTTGAGGTTGCGCCCGGTCATGATGTTGTCGATCACGCTCATACCCTTGAACAGCGCCAGGTTCTGGAAGGTGCGGGCAACGCCCATTTCAGCGACCTGGCGGCTGTTCATGTGATCGAACTTCTTGCCGCGAAAGGTGATGGAGCCTTCGGACGGTGTGTAGACACCGTTGATGCAGTTGAGCATGGAGCTTTTGCCTGCACCGTTGGGGCCGATGATGGAGCGGATTTCATGCTCCTTCACGTTGAAAGAAATATCGGTCAGCGCCTTCACGCCACCAAAGCGCAAACTGATGTTCTGGATGTCCAGGATGACATCGCCAATCTTCTTGTCTGTCATTGCTGTGCGTCTCTCATTCTGGAATCAGGCCGCAGCACGAGAGGCTGGGTACATCTTCGCTTCAAGGATCTTGAGCGTGGCACTGACACTGCCGGTGCGCCCGTCTTCGAACTTCACCTGGGTTTCAATGAATTGCTCTTGTTTGCCGCTGTACAGCGCATCGATCAGCACGGCGTATTTGTCCGCAATGAAGTTGCGGCGTACCTTGCGGGTACGGGTCAACTCATCGTCATCCGGGTCCAGTTCTTTGTGCAGCACCAGAAAGCGTGCGACTTGGGTGTCGGCCATGCCGACTTCGCTGGCCAGATCCGCGTTCACCTGGCTGATGCAGTCCGCCACCAATTCCAGCACTTGGGGCTTGGAGGCCAGATCCACATAGCCTCCATAGGGAATCCCCTGGCGCTCGGCCCAGTTGGCGACCGCTTCATAGTCAATATTGATGAACGCACAGACTTGGTCGCGCTGATTGCCAAAGCACACGGCTTCCTTGATCTGCGGGAAGAACTTGAGCTTGTTCTCGATGTAGTTGGGCGCGAACATGGCACCGGTGTTGGTCTTGCCGACGTCCTTGGCGCGGTCGATGATGCGCAGATGGCCGTCCTCGTCGAGCACACCGGCATCTCCGGTGTGGAAATAGCCTTGTGCGTCGATGACTTCCGCAGTGGCATCGGGGCGCTTGTAGTACTCCTTCAGAACAGAGACACCTTTGACCAGCACTTCACCGTTGTCGTCGATCTTCAGTTCGATGCCGGGCGCTGCCTGGCCGACGGTATTGAGTTTGACCTGGCCATTTTTCTGGATGCAGACATAGGCACAAGTCTCTGTTTGGCCATACAACTGCTTGAGGTTGATGCCAATGGAGCGGAAAAAGCGAAACAGATCGGGGCCAATGGCAGCACCTGCGGTGTAGGCCACGCGGATGCGTGACAGGCCCATCACATTGCGCAGTGGTCCGTAGATCATCAGATCACCCAGCGCGTACTTCAGGCGATCCACCATGCCTACGGGTTTGCCGTCGAGAATGTCTGCCCCCACACGCTTGGCCAGATCCATGCATTTTTCGTACAGCCATTGTTTGGGTTTGGCTGCGTCTTCCATGCGGATGGAAACCGAGGTCAGCATGCCCTCAAACACGCGGGGCGGCGCAAAGTAGTAGCTGGGGCCAATTTCGCGCAAGTCGATGCTGACCGTGCTGGCTGACTCCGGGCAGTTGATGGTAAAGCCCGCCACCATCCATTGCGCCAGGGAAAACAGGTGATCCCCCACCCATGCAGGTGGCAGATAGGAAATCACGTTGTCTGCCGGATTCAGCCCGTCGACCTCGACCGCTCCCTGTGCTGAGCCAATGAAGCTGGCATGGGTCTGGCAGACGCCCTTGGGCTTGCCGGTCGTGCCGGAGGTGTACAGGATGACGGAGACATCGTCGGGCTTGACCGCCTGGACCATGGTGTCCCAGACGCCAGGGTGGCTGCGGTCCCATTCCATGCCGCGCTGCTGGAGCTGGGTGCAGCTGATCAGGCCGGGCTGGTCGTACTTGCGCAGACCGCGTGGATCGTCATAGATGATGTATTCGATGCTGGGAACAGACTCGCGCACTTCCAGCAGCTTGTCCACCTGTTCCTGGTTTTCGGCAAAAGCAAAACGGATGTCTGCGTCCTGCATCACAAACGCCATCTCCTGCGCTACCGCATCCTGGTAGAGAGGGATGGGGACGGCCCCCAGGCTTTGCACTGCCACGAAACCCATGTACAGGCTGGGGCGGTTGTCGCTGATGAATGCCAGGTTCTGGCCTCTGGCCAAACCCAAGGCAGCCAGACCACAGGCCATCTGACGGACATTGTCAGCGACATCGCGCCATGTCCATGTTTGCCAGATCCCATATTCTTTCTCGCGCAGCGCAGCAGCATCGGGCCTTTCGGCAGCATGCTTGAGCAGCAGATGCGGAAATGTTGTCGCCATTGCAGATCCTCACAGATTCAAACTTCGGGCCAACCGAAGAGCTCGCTGCACACGTACGCGGGCTCATGGAACTGGAATGGATAGTAGGGACTGGTTTGACGTTTTCTTGTCTTTGCGCCGACATTCTCGGGAAACACCTACTCGGGTTAGTACGCGCCTTTTGTAGGTATTTGGCGCTTATTTGTTGCGATTTGATCCATATCAGTTCAGACATCGGTGCGTGAAAAAGCCTGTCGTGGCAAACCCCAATGTCATTCCCTGCTTGTCTACGCACATGCTCTCGCCATGAGTGCCAGAACGTCCCTTTACCAACGCCGTCGCATGGCGACGCCCCAAGAAATTGCGTCCATTCCCTGGATACAGGTGCTGCAGCCGCACGAGCGGGAACGCGCTGTGGCAGGTCTTCTGGTGACTGAGGCCTGTGCTGGCGAATATGTCTCGGTCATCGGCAAGCCACCGACCTACTGGTTCGGTCTGATCGATGGATTGCTGAAAATGAGTGCCGACAATGCGGACGGCTCCAGCATGACTTTCACCGGAGTTCCGCCTGGAGGGTGGTTTGGTGAGGGAACCTGCATCAAGCGGGAGCCTTACCGCTACAACATTCAGGCACTGCGCAAAAGCGTCATCGCGGGGGTGCCGCTGGAGACGTTTCAGTGGCTTCTGGACCATTCGCTGAGCTTCAACCGCTTCATCATGAATCAGCTCAACGAACGGCTGGGGCAGTTCATTGCAGCGCGCGGCATCGACCGCATGCACAACCCGGATGTGCGCGTGGCGCGCAGCCTGGCGGCGCTTTTCAATCCGGTGCTGTACCCGGCCGTGGGTACGGTGCTGCGCATCACCCAGCAGGAGCTGGCGTATCTGGTGGGGCTGTCACGCCAGCGCGTGAACGAGGCGCTGTCGGCGCTGGAAGCCGCGGGAGCCATTGTGGTCGAGTACGGCGGCTTGCGCGTGATAGATCTGCAGGCGCTGCGCGAGGGCGACTTTGCCGCCAGCAAGCGCATGTCAGCCGTGACGCCCTGATCGTCGAGGGCATAGGCTGAGCATCGAGCAAGGCTGTACAAGGGGCGCGACAATAGCGGTCTAACTCCAAGAGCCGAGCATGTCTTTCAAAGACCACCCCCATTTCCGAGGCCCCGCATCTTCTGACGGAGCCTCCCGTCCCGCCCGCGAACGCACTGGTCGCAGTGGTGATGACCGCCCCCGTGGCGGTAAATCCTTTGGTGCCCGCGATGACCGTGGCCCACGCCGTGAAGGCGGTTTTGGCGGCGGTGACCGCCCTCGCTTTCAGCGTGAAGAGCGCAACGAACGCGGCCCACGTCCAGAGCGCAGCGAACGCAGTTTTGGTGGCGATCGTCCCCGCCGTGAAGAAGGCGGCTTTGGCCGTTCGGACCGTCCCCGTTTCAATGACGAGCGCGGCTCACGCCGTGAAGGCGGTTTTGGCGGTGGTGACCGCCCCCGCTTTCAGCGTGAAGAGCGCAACGAGCGCGGTCCCCGTACAGAACGTGGTGAGCGCAGTTTTGGCGGTGACCGTCCCCGCCGTGAAGAAGGCGGCTTTGGTCATTCGGATCGCCCGCGCTTTAACCGTGATGAGCGTGGCCCACGCCCAGAGCGCAGCTTGGGCGACCGCAAGCCAGGTTTTGGCAAAGGCCCGCGCCAAGGCGGCCATCGCAAAGCGGATGACCGTGGCCCACGCGAGCAGCAGTTCGAACGCTCGTTTGAAGTGCGCGAAGGCGAAACCCGTCGTGCCTTCAGTGGCATTCGTGCCTACCGTGCGCCCGCAGCCTTGAAAGGCAAGGCGGCACCCATCAAGGTGATTCGCCCTGAAGACAAGTTCAAAGACAAAAAATAATCAGAGCGATTGACGCTTGTTTGATAAGGGTTTCAGATATAAAACCATCTGAAAACCAGAAAGGGAGCGCGTAAGCAGCTCCCTTTTTTATTGATGTGTCAGTGGTGAGGTTCAGTCGTCACTGCGGCCCGAGAGCAAGACCTTGTAAATCAGCGCACCAAGAATGGCGCCTGCGATGGGGGCGAGCCAGAACAGCCACAGCTGCTGCATGGCGATCTCGGGGCCGAATACGGCCACGCCAGTGGAACGCGCGGGATTGACGGAGGTGTTGGTGACGGGGATGCTGATCAGGTGAATCAGCGTCAGGCACAGACCAATGGCCAGACCCGCGAAACCTGCGGCAGCGCGTTTGGCGGTGGCACCCAGGATGACAATCAGGAAGATCGCCGTCATGACGACTTCGGCGGTGATGGCCGCACCCAGGCCATAGCCACCCGGAGAGTGTTCGCCAAATCCGTTGGTCGCAAAGCCTCCGATGTCGGCCCCGGCCTTGCCGGTGGCAATCGCATACAAAATGCCGCCGCCGACAATGGCACCCAGCACTTGGGCAATCACGTAGGCAGGCAATTCACGCCACGAAAAACGGCCGCCCATGGTCAGACCGACCGAGACGGCCGGGTTGAAGTGCCCCCCGGAGATGGGGCCCAGCGCATAGGCACCAGTGACCACGGTCAGGCCAAAAGCCAGGGATACGCCGACCAGTCCGATGCCGACTTCGGGAAAAGCGGCTGCGAGTACGGCACTGCCACAACCGCCCAAGGCGAGCCACAGCGTGCCGATGAATTCGGCCGACCATTTTTGTACTGATGTATACATAACGCCTCCTGCAAGACATTTCTCTCGACACACAAGCGTTGGTGGTGCATCCACCAACTGGTTCGCATGCTAGGGAGTCGATGGCGCTGCGGCAGCTTTGTAACTGTCAAGAAACATCACTGAGGTGCAAGTAGGTGCAAGTGCATGACGTCTTCTGGGTTTGGCAGCCGGTCCGCCGGGGCTGCCCAGGGGTGTGGTTCAAGGGGCGTTCCACAGTACCTGGGGAGTGATGTCTGCCACAGTGGCGCAGCCCAGATGGGCCATGGCCAGCTCCAGTTCCGCGCGGAGCAGGTGTAGCAGATGAGCCACACCCAGCATGCCGGCGGTGGCCAGGGCATGCATTGGGGGGCGTCCGACCAGCACGGCGCGGGCGCCCAGGGCCAGAGCCTTGACCACGTCGGTGCCGTGGCGCACACCGCTGTCCAGCAGCAGAGGCACATCAGGAGCCACGGCCCGGGCGATGGCGGGCAGCACATCAAGCGGGCTGACCACCCCGTCCAGCACACGCCCGCCATGGTTGGAGACGATCAGCGCATCGGCACCCAGATCGATGGCCTGCCGGGCTTGGGCGGGGGAAAGCACTCCTTTGACGATCAAGGGCAGCGATGTTTGTGCCCGCAGCCAGCGCAGATCCTCCCAGGTCGGTGCCTGCTGCACCAGCGGCGTGCCAAACAGTATCGGGCCTTGCAGCGTGCTGGTGTGCTGGATGGTGGGCATGCCGCGCAGGTTGGCGGCATGTACCCCTGCAGGCAGTGCCAAACCGGAGCGCTTGATGCTGGCGTCTACCGTCCAGACCAGGGCGGTGTAGCCTGCGGCTTCGGCACGGCGGATCAACTGCAAGCTGTGCTCGCGCTGGGGCTGCAGATACAGCTGGAACCAGCGCGGCGCACCGATCCCCAGCTCCTGCACGGCCTGGTCGGCGGTGGCGGCAATGTCTTCCAGCGTGTGGCTGGACAGCGTGCTGACCACCATGCCGGTCTGCAAGGCCATGGCGGCCTGGATAGTGGCCAGCTCGCCCATAGGGTGGGCCAGCTGCTGGTAGGCCACGGGTGCCAGCAGCAATGGGCTGTGCAAGGTGTGACCCAGCAACTGGATGCGGGTGTGGGCTGCACCCAGCTGCGCGATGGGTTGGGGCAGCAGTCGCAGTTGATCGAAGGCTGCGCGGTTATGGGCCAGGGTCAGGTGCTGGTCGGCTCCACCCTGGATGTGCTGCCAGGCCAGGGCTTCGATGTGATGAATGGCATGCCGTTCATAGTCGGCAGCCTGGGCAATGTCCGGGGGGATCTGTGTGTGGGCGGGACGTACCGGCGCGCCCAGGGCATTTTGCAGCGACATGGGCGTCAGGCCTCGGACCACATGCGCAGCAGGTTGTGGTAGGTGCCTGACAGTGCGGACAGTGTGGGGTGCTCCGGGTGGTCCATGGTCAGCTGCTGGATGGACTGGTCCAGGTCGAACAGCAGGCGGCGCTGCTCGTCTGACTTGACCAGACTTTGCGTCCAGAAGAACGAAGCGTAGCGCGTGCCCCGGATGACGGGGTTGACGCGGTGCAGGCTGGTGCCAGGGTAGAGGATGGCATCGCCGGCCGCAAGCTTGACGTTTTGGTGACCATAGGTGTCTTCAATGACCAGTTCCCCGCCTTCGTATTCGTCGGGTTCGCTCAAGAACACGGTGGTGGACACATCGGTGCGCACCTTGATGGCGGTGCCGGGGATGACAAACAGGGCGTTGTCGATGTGGTTGCCGTAGGTCCCTCCGCCTTCATAGCGGTTGAAGCGCGGTGGCAGTACGCGCAGCGGCAGCGCGGCGGACAGATACAGGGGGTTGTGCGCCAGTTTGTCCAGAATCAAATTACCCATCTTGGCGGCCAACGGGCTGTCGATGGGAAGCTGCAAATTGCTTTTCACTTGGGAGGCCAAATGGCCTGCAGTGACACGGCCGTCTTGCCAGTCGGCCGTTTCCATGGCTTGGCGGCATTCACGCACTTCTTCGGGCGTGAGGAGGGATGGGATGCGGAGCATCATGGTGACAACACCTTTTCAATAGAACTCGGTGAGTTCGCAGCCGAGTTCTGCGCAGTATCTATGGGAAAGCCCCGCTGCAGCATGCGCAGTCGGGGCTCTGTGCGCAGTTCTCGTGCAGTTCTAGCCCAGGTCAAACCCAAGCATGACGTCAAATGCCTAGTAGGTGAACTTGAGGGTCGCGACCGCCGAACGGCCCGCACCAATGTGTGCGTAATGGGGCGAGCGTACGCTGGTGTAGTACACCTTGTCTGTCAGGTTGTAGACGTTCAGCTGCAGTGCCAGATTGGGGTTGAACTGGTAGCTGGCCATGGCGTCATAGCGGCTGTAACCGGCAATGCCCTTGGTCACGATGCCCTGTCCACGGCAGAGCGCACATAGCCTTGGGCGGCGTCGCTTTGCGCATACAGACCCAGGCCCAGTGTCAGCTTGTTCGTGGGCTTGTAGCTGGCCCACAGACTGAAGCTGTGCTTGGGCGTATTGGGGAAGGGCTGGCCGTTGCCCACGTTGTTGAGCCCCAGGTCCTTTTGCTCGCTGTCCATGTAGGTATAGCCGCCAAAAACGCTGAGCTGGGGCAGCACACGGCCACTGAAACCCAGTTCCAGACCATTCACCACCTTGTTGCCCCCCATGTAGGTGACACCGTTTTCCGTGATGCGCACATTGGTGACTTCGTTGCGGAACAGGGCAGCGTTCAGGCTCAATTGCTGGTTCAGCACATCCCACTTGGTACCCAGCTCAATAGAGCGGGTCTTTTCGGGTTGCAGATCCGCCAGGGCATCGGTGGTGACGCCCAGGTCTTCACTGCCATTGCCCAGCGTGGAGCCACCTGGGCGCGTCGACGTGCCCAGGCTGGCATAAATGCTGCCGTTGGGAGCCGGTTTGTAGACCAGACCCAGCTGGTAGTTGAAGAGCGTGTCCGAGCGCTCGCGGTCATAGGCCGGATACGCAGAAGCGCCGCGTCCGCCAGCAGGGCCAGAGGCGTGCAGGCGGTAATGGTCCACACGCAGCCCGGCATTCAGCAGCCACTGTGCGTTGAATTTCAGCGTATCAAAACCGTACAGCGCAACGGTATCGATCTGATTTTCGGTGGCCTGTGCGGGCAACTTCCACGCGTACGACCAGTCCGCGTTGCTGCCACTGGGGCCGTTCAACGTCGTGCACCACGGATCGGCCACGGCGGTGCAACTGCCCCCGCTTTGGACGGCGGCGGAACGCACATGCGATTTCTCCTTGGCCAATTCCAGACCCAGCGCAAAACTGTGCTCCACGGTGCCAGTCGTGGTCTTGCCGGTCAACTCGGTCACGTTTTGCAAGGTGGTAGTTTCTGCGACGCGGGCATTGCCCCGGCGCCAGACGTAGCCGTTGATGACATTGCCTTTGCTGTCGTCCGGCTGGGTCCACAGATAGTCTTGCTCCGTCTTGCTGTAGCGCAGGCTGTTGCGGATTTTGTTGTGTTCGGAGAACTTGTGCTCCACGGACGCGGTGAACAGGTCGCTTTTTTCTTTGTCGTAGTCGCGCTGGTGCAGACCGTACCAGTTGGCACGGTCGTTGCCATAAGTGGGACGCACGACACTGCCACCAGGCAAAGACGCAGCCATGCTGTTGCTGTACAGGTAGGGCACGCCGCCATCGGGCATGTTGTCCGTCTGCAGGTGTTGCCAGGACAGGGTCACTTCCGTGGGGGTGCCCATGCCGAAGGTCACGCTAGGGGCGAGACCCCAGCGCTGATTTTCGGGGCCGTTGCGACCTGGTACCTCGGCGTCGTGCACCATGGCGTTCAGGCGCAGGCCAGTGGTTTCACCCAGCTTGCGGTTCAGGTCCAGCGTGGCGCGCTTGTGTTGGTCGGTGCCCAGGCCCACATCGCCCATGATGAAGTTGTCGGCCTTGGCCTTTTTGGTGCTCAGATTGATTGAGCCACCTGCCCCCCCGCGCCCGGCATAGGCGGAGTCGACACCCTTGGTGACTTCCACCGCTTCGAGGTTGAACACCTCGCGGGTACCGGCAGCGATATCGCGCATGCCATCCACAAACGTGCTGGACTGCGCATCCGCACCGCGGATAAAGGGCTGGTCGCCGGTGGGGCTGCCGCCTTCGCCATTGCCGAAAGTGATGCCGGGTGTGGCCTTCAGCGCTTCTTGCAGGCTGGTGGCACCGGTTTGCTTGATTACTTCTTCATTGATCACCTGGACGGTCTTGGGCGTGTCGATCAAGGGTGCCGTGAATTTGGCCGAAGGCGCCATCTCCGCCTTGAGAGAGGGTGTGGCGCTTTCCTGCACTGTCACGGTGGACAACGTGGCGTCTTGGGCGAAAGCGGACGCACCGACGACACACAACCCAGTGGCCAGAGCCAGTTGGGTGAGTTCGCAATGCAGTCCGGCCTTGTTAGATGGTTTTGTGGCGTTGGACATGGGTCTTTCTTGAGGAACAATTCCCTGGGATCAGGGCGTTCGAATTCTAATAACGATTGAGAATAATTCTCTTTTCCATTTTGCTTGTAGGTGATGCCGTTGTCTGGGGGCAACAGCGGGTTTCGGATAGATGCCCCTCTTGAAAACCTGACATTGGCCGGCATATGGGGTCCGAGCCGGCAGACCTGCATGGTGTGGCGGATCGAAACAGAAGACGCAACTAGACAGAAAAACATGAGCAAGCAAACCCATTCCTTCCAAGCCGAAGTTGCACAGTTGCTGCACTTGGTCACCCACTCGCTGTACTCCAACCCCGAGATTTTTCTGCGTGAGCTGATCTCCAATGCTTCAGACGCCTGCGACAAGCTGCGCTTTGAAGCGCTGAACGACAGCAGCCTGTATGGCGATCAGCCCAATCTGGAAGTGCGTGTGTCCTTCGACAAGGACGCCAAGACTCTCACCATTGCCGACAGTGGCATTGGCATGAGCCAGCAGGAAGCCATCGAGAACCTGGGCACGATTGCCAAGAGCGGCACCAAGGCCTTCATGGAAAAGCTCAGCGGTGACCAAAAGAGTGATGCACAGCTGATCGGCCAATTCGGTGTGGGTTTCTATTCGGGTTTCATCGTGGCCGACAAGATCACCGTGGAATCGCGCCGCGCTGGCTTGGCTGCATCGGAAGGTGTGCGCTGGATCAGCGGCGGCACGGGTGACTTCGAGGTCGAGCAGATCGAGCGTGCCGAGCGCGGTACCGCCATCACCCTGCACCTGCGTGAAGATGCGGAAGAGTTCCTGAACGGCTGGAAGCTCAAGCAGGTCATTAACAAGTACTCGGACCACATCAGCCTGCCCATCCTGATGGAAAAGGAAGAGTGGAAGGACGGCGAGAACGATCAACCCGGTGGCATGGTCAAGACCGGCGAATGGGAAACCGTGAACAAGGCCAGCGCCCTGTGGACCCGTGCCAAGAAGGATGTGACCGAGGAGCAGTACAAAGAGTTCTACAAGGCCATCAGCCACGACTTTGACGATCCGCTGACCTGGAGCCACAACCGTGTCGAAGGCAATACCGAGTACACGCAGCTGTTGTACATCCCCGCCAAGGCGCCGTTTGACCTGTACCACCGCGACAAGAAGGCAGGCGTGAAGCTCTACGTGAAGCGTGTGTTCATCATGGATGACGCCGATGCGCTGATGCCTGGTTATCTGCGTTTTGTGAAGGGTGTGATTGACTCGTCTGACCTGCCGCTGAACGTCAGCCGTGAGCTGCTGCAGGAAAGCCGTGATGTGAAGCTGATTCGCGATGGCTCGGTCAAGCGCGTGCTGTCCATGCTGGAAGACCTGGCCAAGCACGACAAGCATGACACCACAGAAAACGCCGATGGCGTGACCGATGTGGTGGATGCCGACGACAAGGCCAAGGAAGGCAAATACAGCCAGTTCTACGCCGAATTTGGTGCGGTGCTCAAGGAAGGCCTGGGCGAAGACTTTGCGAACAAGGAGCGCATCTCCAAGCTGCTGCGCTTCGCCTCAACCAGCAGCGACACCTTGTCCGTCTCGCTGGCCGACTACAAGGCGCGCATGAAGGAAGGCCAGGAGGCCATCTACTACATCACCGCCGAAACCCTGGCGGCTGCCAAGAACAGCCCGCAGCTGGAAGTGTTCAAAAAGAAGGGAATTGAAGTCCTGCTGATGACCGACCGCGTGGACGAGGGGGCGCTGAACTACCTGACGCACTTTGACGAAACACCGCTGCAGTCCGTGGCCAAGGGCGCAGTCGATCTGGGCAAGCTGCAGGACGAAGCCGAGAAGAAGGCGGCAGAGGAAGCGGCTGAAGCCTTCAAGCCCGTACTGGCCAAGCTCAAGGAAGCCTTGAAAGACAAGGCCGAGGACGTGCGCGTGACCACACGCCTGGTCGATTCGCCTGCGTGCCTGGTGGTGACCGAAAATGGCATGAGCACCCAGCTGGCGCGCATGCTCAAGCAAGCCGGCCAGCAAGCACCTGAATCCAAGCCTGTGCTGGAGGTGAACCCCGAGCACGCGCTGGTGAAGAAGCTGGACGGCAGCGTGCACTTCCACGATCTGGCGCACATCCTGTTTGACCAGGCGCTGCTGGCCGAAGGGGGCATTCCTGAAGACCCGGCCGCTTACGTGAAACGTGTGAACGCATTGCTGGTGTAAGACCTGCCTGCACGTTTACCACCAAGCCCTGAAGGCACTGCCTTCAGGGCTTTTTTATCAACTTTTAAGGTGGTGCTCCCTGCTCTGGAAAGCTTTGCTTGCTATGTTTTTGGTGTTTCACGGTGTGAGATGCTTCCATGGGCCCCCGAGGGTTGCTGCAAATACAGACAATGTCCGGCATGAGAAAACTTGTTCTTGCATGCGCAACTGCATGGCTGGTGGCCGGCTGTTCCGCCGGTGTTGGCGTTGGTGTGCCGGTCGGGCCTTTCAACATAGGCGTCGGGGTCGGCTCTGGCGGTGTGTCTGCGGGAGTTGGTACTGGTGTAGGTCCGGTGGGAGTGGGCGTGGGAGTCAACCAGCGCGGCCAAGTTTCCGGTAGCGCGGGCGTTGGTGCCTCGGTGCCCATTGGAGGTGCACGCGTTGGAGCAGGCGTCGGTACGTCTTCCACGCTGTACGACCCCCAGGCGCAAGCTGCGTCACGTGTGCCCCCCGCGGCGCCGGCTCAGACTGGTGCTGGCACGTATCCTGCCTCATCGGGTGGCGCCATGCAGTGGCGTGACGCCCAAGGCAACGTGGTGCCTGAATGTCGGGTGCGCGGCCTTTGTTGAGCAACCTCGGGACCTGACTGGTTAATCGCTGTCTATGATGCAGTTGCGAGCGCTGTGGCGGGCCCGATGCAGGCGGGCGTTGGCCATGCCCAGGAGCTGTTGACCGTTAGAGAGCTGCTCTGTGTGCGCTGCTGCCACGGCAATGCTTGCCGTGACAAATGCTGCATCCTGGGCACTTGCGTCAGGGATGCGCAAGCCAGCAATGCCGGTCTGGATTTTCTGTGCAAGCAGGACGCAGCTTTCATGGGTGGTTTCTGGCAACAGACAGACGAATTCTGCACCCCCATAGCGCGCAACCAAATCACCTGGGCGGGCCAGGCAATTCGTCATGACATCGGCTATTTTTTGAAGGCACTCATCGCCGCGCAAATGCCCGTACTGGTCATTGAAAGCATTGAAGCCATCGACTTCCAGCATCAGCAGACCAAGATGGCGGCCGTGGCGCTTCATGCGGCTGAATTCGCTGGAGAGCATGGCGTTGAAGTACCGGAGATTGGCAACCCCGGTCAGCCCATCGCTGTGCGACAAACGCTCTAGCAACTGGCGTTGGCGCACCAGCTCCAGGTGATTGCGCACCCGGGCGAGTAGAACAGCCGTGCGAAATGGCTTGGCGATGAAGTCGACCGCGCCCATGTTCAGGCCCACTTCTTCCGCACTGACATCGGAAACACCGGTCAGGAAAATCACTGGAATGGAGGCGGTGCGCGGATCGTTTTTCAGCTGCCTGAACACCTCAAAGCCATCCATGCCGGGCATCAGCACGTCCAGCAGTATCAGCTCCGGTCGATGCTGCTTTGCCATCTCCAGTGCCTGTTCGCCCGAGGTGGCGATCATGACGTCGCACAAAGTACTGACCACGCTGCTGATCAGCATGGCGTTCATCTCTACATCGTCAATGACCAGGACCTTCTGGGTGTGGGTCTGAGTGAGCAGTTGCGGAGGAACTGGCATGGTGTAATCGTGGGGCATGGTGGCTTAATGGGCCCTAGAGGTAGAAAGGTATTCCAGCAATTGATCCACTCCGCCATTGGTGGCTTTGATGGTGCACTGCACCAGTTCCTGTATACGGACGGCATCACCAGCTTTCAAGGCGGCAGACAAGGCGGCCGACCAGTAACCCAGTTGCAGCAAGCCAAAGGTGGCAGCCGTTCCTGTGAGCTTGTGGGTTTCAGCGCGCATGGCCTGCCAGTCTTCCTTTTGTACCAAGGTGGAAAGCGCATGTGCGCGTTGCAGGCTGTCATGCACGAATTGCTCGATCAGCTGCTGTAGTTTGCCTGGATCGAAAAGTTTAACCAAGGCGTCGATGGCACTGGCATCGAACAAAACGGGTACTTCCTCGGGAGCGTGCTTCGGCGCTGTGCTGTTCTCAGTGCTGCCTGGGGTGGCTGGCGACAGCCATTGCTGCAAAGTGTCATGCAAGGCCGATTCCAGCAAGGGTTTGCTCAAATGCGCATTCATGCCGGCTTCCTGGGTGTTTTGTACATCCTGAATGCCAGTGTGTGCCGTCATGGCAATGATGGGCAGATCGGCAAAGTCTGCCATTTCTCGAAGCATTTTTGTCGCGCTCAGTCCATCCATGTGCGGCATCTGGATGTCCATCAGCACACAGCTGTAATACTTCGGTCCGACGGCCTGCAGCTTGAACAGGGCCTGTGCGCCGTCTTCGGCAACCTCGGTTCGCAGACCCAGTGCATGCAGCATGCCTTCTGCCACGGCGCGATTGAGGGGATTGTCGTCTACCACCAGAACACGCTGGCCTCGCCAGGAGCCCACTTGGGATGTGGGCGGCAGGGGTGGAGCCGATGGTGCTGCCGTCAAGGTGCGCGCAGGCTCCAGCACAGCCGTAAACCAGAACGTACTGCCTTTGCCAAACACACTCTCCACGCCTGCCGTGCCACCCATGAGTTGCGCCAAGGCCCGGGAAATGGTCAACCCCAGGCCAGTGCCGCCAAAGCGGCGCGTGATGGAATTGTCGGCTTGCTGAAATGCTTCAAACAGCAGCGGCAGGCGATCGGCAGGAATGCCGGGGCCTGTGTCCGTCACGTTCAGCCTAAGCACGATGCGGTGCAGGGTACTGTCTGGATCCAACTGGACATTAACATGGATGTGTCCAGTTTCTGTGAACTTGATGGCATTGTTCAGATAATTGAGCAAGATCTGCGCAATGCGGTGCGGGTCTCCGCGCAAGTGGTCAGGAATGTTGCTGGCGATCGTATGGTGAATCTCAAGATTTTTCTTGTTGGCCTCTTCCCGACACATGCGAATGGCGTCAAGTACCACATTTTCTAAGCTGAAGTCGGTGCTCTCCAGCTTCAACTGGCCTGCGTCTATCTTCGAAAAATCCAGCACTTCATTGACAATGCCGCGCAGGTGCTGTGCCGCACGCAGCACATTGTGCAGTTGCTCGCGCTGTGTCTCAGGTAAATCAGTTTTGAGCACCAATTGCGTGAGGCCCAAAATCGCATTGAGCGGTGTGCGTATTTCGTGACTGATGCTCGCTTGCAGCGTGGTGCGAGCTTGGGCATTGTTTTCCGCCTGCGCCTTGGCCTTCTTTAGGGCTTGGGCTTGTTGGTACTCTTTGGTGATATCCAGCAAAACCCCGTTGAAGATGACGCAGTCATTGTCTTGCATGACAGGATTCGCGCGGATCTTGAGCCAGCGGGTCACGTCATCAAACATGTGCACCGCGACCTCGAAATCCACCGACTCCAAGGTCTGTGCGCTTTGTGCAAATCGTTGTTCTGTGACGCTAATGAATTGGGGGTTCTGCTGTCGGAGCATGAGGGCTGCAGTTGCCGTGTCTGATGCCGTATCTTTCGGAAGCCCAAAAATCTCTACACACTGGGGACTGAGGAAACGCAGCTGGAGCGGGGCGCCACGCGGTAACTGCAGCTGAAAAACAGCACCCGGCAGGGCGCTGGTCAGCTGGCGCAGCTGCTCTTCCATGAACTTGTTTTCCTGCTGCAATGCCCGTTTGTGCTCAACTGCCTGTGCTGCTTGGAGCTCGTCCACAAACTGTTGCAAAGCGTGCGCCAAGCTGCCGATTTCGTCGCGGCGGGCCAGGTCAGCAAGGGGCGTGCCGTAGTGTCGCAAGCGAATGTTGCGGGCCAGGCGCGCAAGAGGCCGGGAAATGAAACGCCGGGCAAACCAGGCAGCCAGCGCGGACAGGAGCAGCACGCTGCCACAACCGGCAAACAGGGCGATGTGCAGCGCGCGCTGGGTGCGCACCTGGAGCGCTTGAGCGCTGGCTGCGAAGTGGCGCTGGGCATTGGCCTGCAAAGTATTGATTGCTTCTTGCAGGAGCGTGAGCCCGGGCAGGAAGTCGCGAGACAGCGTGTCCAGCGCAGCCCCGTTTGGCGGGTTGCCCAGTGCACTGCTGAAAACGCGTTGCCCCTGCGCGGCGACCCCCGCCAGCATGAACTTTTCATCGGGAAGCAGGGGCGCCAACGCCGTCAAATTGGCATTGAAGTTCCGCTGCAGCTGTGCCAGTTCGGTGGGCGCATGCAAGGTTGGGTCGGATGTGCGGTCATGCAAGGTGGTATGCGCCATCGTCGCAGCACTGGTCAGCTGGTGGCGCATCAGGCTGATGGTGCTCGAGACCTCCGTCTGTTGATGCAGCAGGGTGAGGTATTGACTTTCCATGCGCTGCATGTGCCAGGCCACATAGCTTGTGACCAGGCCAGATGCCATACCCATGACAGCCACGAGCAGCACGATGTTGGTGGTCAGGCTGAAGGGGGCGCGCCGCATAAAAGTCATTTCTCGCAATGCAGACGAAGCAGGGGCCGTGAAAGCCTCAGAATGCCACAAACGGGTTCGTGGAGGCGCGGGTCAAGCGCAGCCGCCTGAGATCGAGGCATTCCAGTACTCAAGGCGCTATCGCTGCAGCGGATTCCTCGGGTGCAGGCAAGAGTTCCATGCGGTAGCCGAGGCCGTAAATGGCGCTGAGCTGATAGATATGTCCGCTGCCATGGAACTGGCCCAGCTGCAGCTTGGTTCGCAGGCGCGAGGCATGGGTATCCAGCGTGCGCGAAGGTGTGGGTGTGATGCTGCCCCAGACAGCTTCCGTCAGGTGGTTGCGCGAGAGCAGGCGTCCACAGTTCTGGAACAGGAATTCCGCGAGTTCGTATTCGCGGTGTTTGAGTTCGATGGCCTGATCGTTCAGATACACCGTGCGTGCCACCGGATCCAGGCGGTAGGGAGCAAAATCCAAACGCATGGTGGTGATGTCGGGATAGGCACGGCGCATCAAGGCATTCACGCGTGCCATCAGTTCCTGCACACGCAAGGGCTTGATCATGAAGTCATCTGCCCCGGCGTGGAAGGCCGCCACGATGTCACGCTCCTCGTGGCGCTGGCTGGCAAACAGAATCGGCAACTTGCTGCCCCCGGCTTCCCGTAATGCCCGAACCACCTCAATGCCGCTCAGCCCCGGCAATTGCCAGTCGACAATCAAAAGGTCAAAGCTTTCGCGCCGCATGGCGCGCAGTAAATCTTCTCCCGTTTCGAACAAAATGGTGGCATGCCCCATTTGGTGGATGGTCGCCTCCACCAGGTTCAGGAAAATTCGATCGTCGTCAAGAACAGCAATGCGCATAACATTGTTGTAACAAAAAATTTCACATGGTGAGTAACGGCATCGCAAATGAATGCAAACACCGGTGGGCTTTCATGGAGCGCAGGCGCTCGGCATGGAACCAGTGTTAGTACTTGCTGCCCATACTGTATGGTTCCACATCATTCGGTAAAGAGTATGCGTTAACTTTCGTATTTTTCTCGACTGTCCGAAGTTTGCAACTTTCCGAGCGCCTCAAAAGGTAATTGCTGCTTGACCAGGATGACCGTGCAGGGAGCGTCACGCACCACGCGCATGGGGACGGTGGCAATC